>JBCCXA010000054.1 GCA_039192515.1 Verrucomicrobiota bacterium
CTTTTTCCACGGTTATCTTCTTTTGAAAAGAAGTCCCCATTTTTCTATGGTAAACATCTTCCAAACCGTCAATAGTGAGTAGGTAGTTTTTATTGGGTTCTACTGCATGCCCTAGACCATAATAAAGAGGGTATCTTGAAAGTATTTAAGACAACTTACGAATCAAAAATGGCCAACGAAAATTCAGATGTAAACTTAACTGTTGAATATGGCCACAGACAGCTTGGAGCATCCTTAATTTTTTGGGAGGAGGACCCCAGCAAGGAATTAGGTAAAGGACAAATTAAGAACTTAAAATTAGATTTTGATAAAATCAAAAAACATAAAACTTTAATTATTAAAAGTGAAATGGCCGATGCTAATGAAAGAAGTAATTTAATGAACAATATCATCACCTTCACAAGTGATTCACAAAAAGAGATTTTCAAACCCGAAGGAAGGGTTGATCAAGATAAAGATAAAGCTGAGTTTATTACATGGATAGACTTTTAAATAATGAATGTCCTTTATTGCTATACTCACCATATACGGACTAGATTAAAACAATTGCTTGTGTTCAGCTTAGCTACTTCAAGCCAGTGTTCGTTGCTCCACTCCAGTGACAACGCCTCAGCTTTGGATACCTCTTACAGAGCCACGGTAGAATCCTTAAGACCGCCAACAGCACCCGCTTTTAACTTATTAGGAGTAACCCCTTCTTCAGTAACACAAGCCTGACAGCCCCAAAAAATTCGCTGTTAGCCTTCTTAGTTCTTATCGTGACAGCAAGTCTGACAGCGGATTACCTAGAAACTTAGCTTTTGATTTAACTCCTTTTTGGTGGACTCCGAGAGCCTCTTACATCACATACGATGAATATAACTGGGAATCTCAAGAGAATGCAAACTACGCTGATATTGGAAAATACATCCAAAATACCGCAAGAAATTTTACCATTTCATTAGCAACTGCAGAAACCTCATCTATCCTCAAGGATGACGAAGAAGTTGGGACAGGTTTAGGCATTGGTTTTCGGACAAATGTAGTCATGGGCAAATTAGGTGAAAAGTCGCGAAATATCAGACAGAAGATCGAGAGAAAATTAGCTGCTAGTTTAACTCCCGATACTCGAGGAGGACGTCCAAACTCGCCACCCGGAACTACTGAGAGCTCCATTGGTCAGGGCACCGGTGAAAATGATGTGCAAGACTTAATTACAAAACTTAGAGATTATAATAATATAAGAACGGGGTTTCAACTACAGCTGGCTGGAGGTGTAACCTTCGACGCTCCTGAAAATGATTTTGAAGATTTAAGATTTAATAAATTAGGCTTATGGGTCAACCCATCCTATAGCTTAGACGAGCATGCTGGTATTTTATCGGATTTTTCACTAGTTGGAGTATTTCGGTATACATGGGTTGATCTAATTGAAGAAGGTGCATTCGGGAACTACGATGTGGGTGGCAGTCTAGTTTGGGCAGATGAAGAAAGCCCATTATCTCTAACAGGAGAAGTCGTTAAGAGATATTCAGACCATTCAAAAGGCGATTCTATGCGTTACGCAGGATCGGCTAGTTATCGTATCAATAACGACATTAGCCTCTACTTTAGTGCGGGACAAGATTTAGATAATAATTTTGATGATAATAAGGAATTTTTTACTATATCTGGCATTAGTTTTCGTCTGGGCTCTCCTGCCAAAAGCAAATTAAAATAAATGCCCATACATGATGTCCATAAATGGGGGGAAGTCAGAGCAAAATCTTGGTTGAAAAGCCGATTTTGTTAGCCTTTGTCTCTCTTCTATTGCAGTAACTTCTTTTCAAGGCATCTCTCCTTTTTATCTGTTACCAAAGTCATAGGATCATAGCGTTGCAGGAATGGAGCCCCTGACTCTTGGTTTTGGTTTGTTTTGACACATGCAACTCCTTCCAAGCGTCCTTATTGTATAGCTTTTTTATCCTGAACTCAGGTCATTAGGTCGAAAGTCAAGCAAGGACAAAATTTTTTTAGCGAGGAGAAGAATCGTATCTTCTTGGTTTTCTGAGAATTACAACTTAATTGGGCCCGGTGGGGTTCGAACCCACGACCAAGGGATTATGAGTCCCCTGCTCTAACCGCTGAGCTACAGGCCCTAGTTTTTAATAATCAATGGCTTATGTAAGCTTTATTCGAGCAAATGCTCAAAATAATAATGATATCATCTTATATTCCTAAGCCAATGTCACTGAAGACTTCTCCAAATTGATACCATAGAGATCCAACGATTCGCCCAGGGTCTTGAACTCAATGAATAAAGAGACCGTTCGAAGTATCATCGCAGTTAGTTCTCCGTCGACTCTCTTTTCTATGTGACTCAAGCTGTTAGGCATTTCTAAAACATCTATTGCATCATGCGGGTTAAATTTGGACCTTGCATCCTATTAAGTTTTGATCATTTGGCAAGCCGCGATCTCCATAACCTTTGTTTATGGATAATTTATCTAAATTAGTGGAGTCAACAGTCCGATATCTGCAATAGATTAATTAATTAACTTGAAAGCCTCTCATGATATCAGAAAGCCCAGTAGAACCATTAGATTCCACTCAAGAACTTAACAGCCTCGTCTCAGCGATTCACAGAGTTCAAGCCGTCATCGAGTTTGAAACAGACGGAACCATTATCACCGCCAATGAAAATTTTTTAGAGGCACTTGGCTACAGCCTAGAAGAAATCAAAGGAAAGCACCACCGAATGTTTTGTGAGGAGTCTTATGCTACTTCCGAAGAGTATCAGGCATTTTGGGAAGACTTAGCCAAGGGCAACTTTCGAAGGGGAGAATTTTGCAGAATCACAAAAAGCGGACAGGAAATATGGATTAGCGCCTCTTATAACCCAATTTTAGACTCAAGGGGCAAGACCTATAAGGTGGTCAAAATTGCTAATGATATTACCGCTTTAAAAAACAGAAGCTCAGAATATGAAGGCAAACTTAACGCCATCAATAAAGCCAAAGCAACTATAGAGTTTGACCTCGAGGGCAACATTCTCACCGCCAATGAAAATTTTCTAAATGCCATGGGATATACCTTAGATGAGATTCAGGGGAAACATCACAGGATGTTCTGCGACCCAGAATATGTGGAGAGCCCAGATTACCAACTCTTCTGGGAGACATTGGGAAATGGAAAGCTACATTCCGGTGAGTACAAAAGAATTGGAAAGGAGGGCAGAGAAATTTGGATCAACGCATCTTATAATCCCATTTTTGATGCTAAGGGAAAACAATATAAGGTGGTTAAGTTTGCGACAGATATTACTCAGCAAAAAGTAGAGCGCCTTGACTTTGATGGAAAAATAACAGCAATCAATCGCTCACAAGCTGTTATTGAGTTTTCACCTAACGGAACCATCATGACAGCAAATGAAAATTTTCTACAAACACTCGGCTACAGCCTGGAGGAAATACAAGGCGAACACCACCGTATCTTTTGCGAAAAAGATTACGCAAGCAGCTTAGATTATCGGCTTTTTTGGGAAAAACTAGGCAATGGGGAATTTAATTCAGGTCGTTATAAACGGTTGGCAAAAAATGGTAAAGAGATTTGGATTCAAGCCACTTACAATCCCATTTTTGGTGCAGACGGAAAAGTCTGTAAAATTGTTAAATTTGCCACATCCGTTACTTCCCAAGTTGAATTAATTGCCAAAGTAGCACTTGACTTTTCTAGCAATTCAAAAGAGATTGCCGCTCAGGCAGTCACCGTAGCAGATGGGGCACAGCTTTTAGGTGCTACTACAGAAGAAATGAATTCGACGGTCGAGGAGCTCACTTCTTCCATTGACTCCATTGCAGAAAATAGTAAGGGTGCTGATGAAATTGCTCGGAACACGCAAACTGAAGCTGACTGTGGAGCTAGGTCGATTGAAAAATCAATTGAATCTATGGAGCTTATTAATAAATCCTCTGAGGAAATTAGCGAGATTGTAAAAGTCATCAGTGAAATTGCCAACCAAACCAATTTACTTGCTTTCAATGCAGCCATAGAAGCCGCTCGAGCAGGAGAACATGGTTTGGGGTTCTCCGTCGTGGCAGATGAAGTTAGAAAACTAGCTGAGCGCTCTTCTCAAGCTACTAAGGAAATTACAAAACTTATTAACGAATCCGTGAAGCGGGTCGCTCATGGCAGTGAAATCTCAAAAGAAGCTTGCGATACCTTTAGGAAAATTGTTGACGGGGTATCCAGAACAACCAGCTCTATCTCAGAAATCACTGTAGCTGCTCAAGAGCAGCAGACAGCTGCAAAAGATGTTTCCAATGCCATACAAAAGATCGTCGACTCTACAGAAAAGTCAGCGATGGCATCGGAATCCATCGCAAATTCAACAAAAGAGTTATCCAAAGGCTCTGATGAATTAAATAAAGAAGTTGCGAAACTTGCTGCCTAATAGCTGAAAGCCCATAAATGATTACGTTAGAATTAGACGATTGCCTGAGTGATTCTACTTTTGAAGAATACGCAAAGTTTATTTACAAATTAACTGGAGTAAATATAGGCCCAGACCGCAAAAAAATGCTAGTTAGTAGAATTAGCAAACAAGTTAGATTGCTCGGGTTAGATGATTATGAAAGTTATTTAAGCTATGTCCATGAAAATAAAGAAGAACTACATACCTTTATCAACCTAGTCACAACCCATGAAACGTACTTCTTTCGCACACCCCGAGTATGGAACTATTTCAATGATGCTTTTTGGCAAGATTGGATTGAATCAAAAAAAGCTACGCGGCTTCTGGCTTGGTCTGCAGCTTCATCTAGAGGAGAGGAGGCTTACAGCCTGAGCATTATTCTACAAAGCGTTAAAGATCAGACTCCTTCTTTTCAGTACAGGGTTGTTGGTTCCGATGTTTCTAGCAAAATTTTAAATGTAGCCAAAAAAGGAAAATATTTAGGCCGGTCCATAGAGCGGTTCCGAAACTCTAAACCAGAGCTATTTACTAAATATATGGTTGGAGATGATCAAGAGGGTTATAGTGTATTGCCTCATATTAAAGAAAATGTCAGCTTTAGAGCCCATAATCTATTCCAGCCATTTAACGCTAGTGAAAAATTCCACCTCATTTTCTTGAGGAATGTACTGATTTATTTCACCAAAAAAGACCAAGAGATCGTGCTAGCAAATATAAGAAAGTCTCTATCAGATGAAGGTTTACTCATTATTGGTGAATCTGAGTCACTGGCTCAGATTCATTCCGAGTTTGAGTTAGTATCCCCGCTAATCTATCGACCCGTAAGTATAGGGGAGGATTAAGCATGAGCACCAATTCTAGATCCGTACATGTTCATATTGGCGAGGTCAAAATCGGCAAAGACTGCGACAAGCTTCAGGCTCTTTTAGGTTCATGCGTCGGTATTGGCTTATTATATAACGAAAAAAAAATCTATGGCCTAGCTCATTGCTTACTGGCAGAGTCGCCCAAGAAAATGTTCAGCATTGGAGGCCGTTATGTCGACCAAGCTATATTCTCTTTACTTAAGCTTATGAAAATAGGCGAAAAAAGCATCAAAGATATTCAAGCCGTAGTCGCCGGTGGCAGTAATATGACGATGCCTAACCACATGAACCCTAAACAACTTGTTGGCGTTGTTAATTCGAGGTTCACCGTTCAAAAATTACGTGAAAAAAAAATCAAAATCATTCATGAAGATTTTGGAGGAACGCTGGGAAGAAAAATTTTTATCGATTGCCAAAGCGGTCAATATGAAATCAATAAAATTCCAAAATTAGAAGAGGTTTAAATGGAAGAAATAACGGCAGATTCTTTTACTGAGAAAAATAAATTGTGTGATATATACGGTTCTTTTCTACTGGCAGAAAATGAATTCGCATTGCCTGTGCAGTCTATACGTGAGGTCGTGAATGAACCGGCTAATTATAGCACTATCCCCCTCTCCCCAGATTATTTATTGGGTCTATTTAATTTGCGCGGCATGATTATTCCTGTGGTGGATCTAAGAAAGATATTTAATCTCGATGACTCACATCATGAAAGTTTCACTAGAAAAGTAGCGATCATAGAATATGGGGATCTCGCTCTAGGATTATTGTTTGATAAAACCGGTGAGGTTTTTAATGGAAATACAGTTGAAAGAAGTCAATTTCATCACAGAGAGGGTGTAAAAGAGTCGATTGTTGAAGGAGTTTTTAAATTTGAAGGAGGTGAGCGGATCGTACAAATCCTCGACTCTTATGAGCTGCTTAATCTAGATAAGATACCGTGTTCGCGAGATACGGAAGGTTTCGGATTAAGAAGAAATTCTGGCAAACGAAGACAGTGTATCTCTTTTAAAGTCGGCGACGCACTCTGCGCTTTCAACATTCATGAAATACAAGAAATTGTTAAAGTTGATAAGATTGATAATACAGCACTTTCTCATGCATGCAGTTTAGGAGCTATTAATATAAGAGGTAATACGGTTCCTGTCATTGACTTTGGTATTATACTTGGAATGCGCAAGGAACCCTGTGAGATCTCTCAGGATTATCTCCTGCATGATCGAAAGGTTATAGTCATGAAATTGGATGATGAATTATTTAGTCTTCTGGTAGATTCGATAGAGAGTATCGTGTCCTATTTTGATGATGAACTGGCACAGTTTCCTTTATTGGGTAGCCATCATAGCAAACTCTTTTTAGGATGTATTTCTAAGGGCCCTAAACAAAATGTTATCCTTTTGGATCATAGGGAAGTTTTATCAGACGCGGAGATTGAGGCCGTGACCAGAGGTCATAGTGACCTCTATAAAAACCATGACGACCAAAGCGAAAAGAACCGATTATCTAATGAGAAGAGAACCCTCATCACCTTCTCCATCAGTGAAACATACGCTTTAGAAATGAGCGAAGTACAAGAGATAATAGAACATCCTGAAGAAGTCATGCGACCTCCAAACTTGCCTCATTTCATTGATGGTATAGTAAATTTAAGAGACGATATTATCCCTATGATTAACCCTAGGACTCTGTATGCGATGGATGCTTGCTCCAGAAAAGATAAGAAAATCTTAGTCTTTATGATGAACGGAGATAAGTACGGTCTCATAGTCGACTCTGTCGACTCGATCGTTACTTTTTCCGAACATAAGGACGTTAAGCTGCCCCAAACGATGTACAGCAAAGGAAATCATCCGGTCTCTGAAATTGTTAAAGAGGTACTCCAAGTCAAGATGCCTAATGAAGATACTCAGGTATTAATGATCATGAATTTAACAGCTTTGGCATCAAAGACTTTCCTTCAAGAAGCAGCTTGATTTGCAAGCTCTAGAATTTTAGGAATCTTATCATGAAATCGTATTTGATACCGCAATAAAACCATCTACTCGGATACAATGAATCATCACTATAAAACTATTGAAATAAGCTTAGATAAAAATAGCCTCCTCAACAAATATATTCTCAAGATACAACGAAGGCACGGATTTATGACCATAGAGGAAGCAGCCGCATTTGTTTTCAACCAATGGTCTGATCGCGAAGAGAAATACCAAAGCAAACTAAAGCGAAACCTTTTGAATTAATTACCATTTAATACATCTACATAGATTCTCTTCGCCTTTTTCTCAAGCTTTTACGCACCTCATTTAACTAGTCATACATAGTCCGGAGTGAAAAAACTAATCTGGAGAGATCGTTTTTGAAAGTGTCCAGAGATACACCTAAGGTACAATAACTTCTAATCCTTTTGTAACTACCTCGAATTCAACAGGGGTGTTTCCGCTAAGTTCTCCATCGACCTCAACAGGGACTTCGTTATTTTCGGAGCTAATAACAATTTTATCTGCTTTGAAATAGTGAACATCTTCCATGTTAATATGCCTTCCTAGGATGATCCCCTGGATATAACGAAGCACATCCATGTGGGAAATCTTTTCAAATAGGCAAACGTCTAACAATCCATCCTCCAAATCCGCATCGGGAAAAACGGCAAAGGGCCCACCATAGAGACGCCCGTTACCAATGAGAACAAATGCTCCATCCTTTTTATGAGATTTTTTACCATTTCTTAGGTGGATCGTCGCAGGTTTCTTTCCCGCCAATTGACTCACCGTGACCGCATAGCTTAATGGTCCCAGAGCCTTTTTAAGGTTCAGGTCGGTTGACTTGACTATTTCAGCATCAAACCCAACACCACTGAGCTGGACAAACCAACGGTTATTAGCTCTAGCCAGGTCTATTTTGCGAGTATGATGCTTTCTTAGGATCTCAACTGCTTTGTCTACTTCACGGGGAATTCCCAACTCCATCGCAAAAACATTGACAGAACCTATGGGCATGATGCCTAATTTAGACTTGGAAAGGGCCATACCATTGACGACTTCATTAAGTGTGCCATCCCCACCCGCTGCTACTATGGTTTCAAAGCCTTTATCGGATGCCTCCCTTGCTAAATTTAGTGCATGTCCAGGTGCACGAGTAAGCATAAGGTGGACATCGGGGAATTCTCTCTTTAATGTCCTCACGAACCGTCTAGCGCGCTCACCTTTAGCGGCTGGATTTAAGATGATGCAGATTTTTGGATTCATGTGGTTGGAAAGCGCTCTTTAAATTATGTCAAGACTGCTCAAAATATTCATTTTTGTTTTCTCACTTTTCTGTGTGGCGGTCATTTGTTTATTTTTATGGGTTAATTCTCTCGTCAGAAGTCCTCAAGCCATTAGCAGTTTGCAAGAATTTGCCGTCACCTATCTTAAAGCCGATATTGAATTTCAATCTATCAAAGCCAATATTTTGGATGGGTTTAACCTTAATCATGTTTTGGTTACCCGCTCGCAAGAAATTCCCACAAAGGAAGTTGTGGGGACTAAATTGGAAATCGACAAGCTCAAAGTCCGATATGCCTTGTTGCCACTTTTTCTCAAGACCATCAAGCTCAGTAATGTTGAACTTCTGCGTCCTAACCTCAACATCATCCAACAAGACGATGGATCATGGGATATGCCGAACCTGGATCCATCTCTACAACTGCTCTCAAAACCATCGGTCCAATTGTTTGGCCAACGTTTTGCCTTCGCCTTAGATAGGCTCAAATTGCGCCATGGGGAGTTCATAGCCACGCACCGAGATGATTGGACTATTTTAAATATAAAAGGAGCAGATGTCGAAGGGCGCTTTCATGAAGTTCCACAGAAATCAGATGCACTGGGAAAACTCCATTTTGATGAGCTAGTGATTGCTCATACTTTATCCATGCAACATTTGAGAGCACCCATTCATGCTGATCACGGCAAACTTATTCTGCCTCAGTGGCATGCTCTATCCCATGAAGGTAATGCCAAAGGATCGGCATCTCTTGATTTTTCTGCAGAACCAGCACTTTATGAAATCTTTATGAGCTTAACCGATGTTAACTTGTCGCATATGATGACGACTTTTGGGGAGAATTCGAGTTCCTTCCTCTCCGGCCTACTAAACCTGGAAGTTGATTTGGAAGGAGATCTTAGCCAAATCAGTGCCATAACTGGAACTGGAAACTTAGAAATTCGTGATGCTAGCTTTTCTCAACTTCCCGGCTTACAGCTACTAAGTAATCTCCTCAACCTAGATCACTTAGCTGATACGACTTATGAAAAGGTTAAAGGGTCATTCAAAATAGAGGACCAAAAGCTTACTTTCTACGACCTTCAAGCCCCCGATGAGCAAATCCGATTCACCGGTTCAGGCTATTTAAGCTTTGATAATCAGCTTAACTTTGAAATCAGGCTAGCCATCTCTCCGGAAATGGCTGAGCGCATTCCCAAAGAATTTGCCACTAATTTTAAGCATCACCCGGATGGCTACCGCACACTGCTCTTCACCCTCTCGGGAGACTTACAAAATCCCAAAACGAATTTGGATAAGAAACTTGCCATAGATTCCAGTGTGCTTGCTACAGATATCCAGGATTTTCAAAGTCGCAGAGAGCCTAGTGCAGCATCTCTCGATCCCGAAACTATTCCATGAAAAGAAAGACCGTGGGACGCGTTCGAGTCACAAGTGGCTCTGCAGGTGGCCTATTTCTGCATATTCCGCGAGATTTCCCTTCTCGACCCACTCAAGATAAGATTAAACAGGCTATCTTTTCTAGCCTAGGGAACCTAGTAGGCAATGCCTCACGAGTCCTCGACCTGTATGCTGGCGTGGGTTCCCTGGGGATCGAGGCACTTAGCCGTGGTGCCGCGCATTGCACATTTGTAGACAAGCATCGGAGCGCACTTAACGCGATTAAGCAAAATCTCGAACATTGCCACCTACAGGAGGCCGCGGAGGTGGTTGGATCAGATGCTTTGCGATTTTGTGCATCAGAAGCAACATCTGGCGAGCAATATGATTTGGTTTTTCTAGACCCCCCATACGCTAGAGAAAAGATCCAACTCGAGACTTTCCCTATAACAAAGTATCTCCCTCAGATACTTACAAGTAATGGAATTATTATATGGGAGCACAATACACCAAACAAATGTCAGGACTATTCGGCTCTAGAATGCACCAAAACAACAACCTATGGAAGCACTACTATTACACTTCTAAAGCATAAGAGTGCCCAAATAACATAAAACAGGACAAGAAAGCCGCGCTTTTTGCCGTTGACGTTAACCTATTATAGCCATAACTTTCCAACTCGCGTGTCAAAACGCATGGAACGTGAAAAGAAAGATTTATAGTTATGATAAAAGTTGCGATTAATGGTTTTGGTCGAATCGGCCGTTTAGTCTTTAGGGCTATCTGTGATCAGGGTTTATTGGGTAAAGAAATTGAGGTAGTAGCTGTTAATGATTTGGTAGCAGCCGACAACCTGGCCTACTTGGTTAAGTATGATTCTATCCAAGGCCGTTTCGATGGAGAAGTAGCAAGCAAGAAATCATCTCCAACAGTCGAGGAAGATGACACTTTGGTTGTAAATGGTCAGGAAATTAAATGTCTCGCTGTGAGAGAAGGTCCTGCAGCAATGCCTTGGAAAGAATTAGACGTAGATTATGTCATCGAATGTACAGGACTTTTTACTAAAAAAGAGGCAGCCGAAGGACATATTACTTCTGGGGCTAAGAAAGTAATCATTTCGGCTCCTGGGAAAGGTGAAGATATCACAGTCGTCATGGGCGTAAACCACGAAAAGTATAATGCTTCTAGCCACCACATTATTTCAAACGCTAGCTGCACCACCAACTGTCTTGCACCCGTCGTTCATGTTCTTCTCAAAGAGGGCTATGGCATTGCCGAGGGACTCATGACTACTGTTCATAGTTACACGGCGACTCAAAAAACTGTTGATGGGCCTTCTAAAAAGGATTGGAAAGGTGGTCGCTCTGCCGCTATTAACATTATCCCTTCATCAACTGGCGCAGCTAAAGCAGTTGGCCTTGCCATCCCTGAAGTTAAGGGCAAGTTGACGGGTATGGCTTTCCGGGTTCCTACTCCAACGGTTTCAGTTGTGGACCTAACTGTGAAGACTGAAAAGGCAACAAGCTACGAAGAGATTTGCAGCAAGATGAAGAATGCTAGCGAAACTTACATGAAAAATATCCTAGGCTACACCGAAGATGAAGTTGTCTCTAGTGACTTTATCCACTGTGCCTACTCTAGTATTTTCGACGCAGGGTCAGGCATTGGCTTGAATGAAAACTTCTTCAAGCTTATCAGTTGGTATGACAATGAGTGGGGTTATTCCAACCGCTGCGTAGATCTCCTCAAATATATTGCCGAATAAACCTTCATATACGTAATCACCCGTGGCTAAAAAGAATCTTCAAGATATCGATGTAGCAGGCAAAAGAGTCCTGGTGCGAGTCGATTTCAACGTCCCTCTCGAAAACCAGGGCGGTGAGATGGTCATCACTGACGATAAGCGGGTCAAGGCTACCCTGCCTACCTTGAAACATCTCCTGAAGAATCATGCTAGAATTATCTTGTGCTCACACCTTGGACGCCCCAAGGGCAAAGCTGTTCCTGAAATGAGCCTTAAGCCAGTTGCAGCATGTTTGAGTTCTGTAATAGGCCAAGAAGTAAAGTTTGCACCTGATTGCATCGGGCAAGAAGCTATTCATTTAGCCAATGGACTGCAGGATGGGGAAGTGCTTCTTCTTGAGAACCTCCGTTACTATGCCGAGGAGGAAAAAAATGATGAAGTTTTCGCTAAGAAACTTGCTGAGCTTGCTGAAGTTTATGTAAACGATGCTTTTGGTTCTGCTCATAGAGCACATGCTTCCACCGC
The DNA here is from genome assembly GCA_039192515.1 of Verrucomicrobiota bacterium. NCBI lineage: Bacteria > Pseudomonadati > Verrucomicrobiota > Verrucomicrobiota bacterium. The sequence continues at coordinate 12,212 of JBCCXA010000054.1, forward strand.
AGGCGTTGCCGCTTTTATACCCGTTAGCGCTGCTGGTTTTCTTATGGAAAGTGAGCTGAAGTTCTTGGGTGGAGAGCTGGAGAAACCAAAACGCCCTTTCGTGGTGATTCTCGGTGGTGCCAAGGTTTCTGACAAAATTAATGTGATTGATGCCCTCCTAGATAAAGCAGACACTATTCTGATTGGAGGGGCAATGGCTTACACTTTTGCACTCGCCCAAGGCAGAAAAGTTGGAGACTCTCTATCAGAGCCAGATAAAGTTGAAACTGCTAAGGCTGCCATGGAGAAGGCTAAGGAAAAAGGCGTTCAGTTTCTTCTTCCCATTGATACGCTAATCGTTGAGGAACTCGATTTCAGAGCCAAGCAAGTATCTCCAGGCAAGTATACCGAGGAAGGGGCTGATATCCCTGAGGGCTGGGAAGGAGTAGATATTGGACCTAAAACTGTAGAACTTTATGAAAAAGAAATTTCTAAAGCCGCGCTCGTCGTATGGAATGGTCCTATGGGAGTATTTGAAATTGCTGACTGTTCAAAAGGAACTTTTGCTATTGCTGATGCCATTGTGGCAAATACTCAATGTACTTCTATTATTGGTGGAGGGGACTCAGCCAAGGCTGTAAAAAAGGCTGGTTTAGCCGACAAAGTATCCTTCGTTTCAACAGGTGGTGGTGCCTCTCTAGAATTCTTAGAAGGTAAAGCACTTCCTGGTGTAGAAGCTATTCAGGATAAACCATCTGTCGGTGTCTAATTATTTATTAAGTGCTAATTTAAGATCATGAGTTATCGTAGAAAAATAGTCGCAGGAAATTGGAAAATGAACAAAACGGCTACTGAGGCCAAGGATTTTGTTGCAGACCTTCTGAATGCACTAGGCCAGTATAGCGACAATGATGTAGAGACGATCATCTGCCCTCCATTTGTTTGTTTACCAGCCTGCTTCGAAGTTCTAGAAGGGTCCAGCACCATTATAATGGGGGCACAAGATATGAGTGCTCAAAAAGGTGGTGCTTATACTGGCGAAATATCAGCGGAAATGCTAAAGGATCTATACTGTCGTTACGTTATTCTTGGCCACTCTGAGAGGCGCCAGTATAACGGTGAGACAGATGCTCTTGTTAATGAAAAGACCAAGATCGCGTTTGCTAACAAAATACGCCCTATCGTTTGTGTTGGAGAAACTCTAGAGCAGCGTGAAGCTGGTAAAACAAAAAGTGCGGTGACCTCTCAAGTTAATAACTCTCTTGCGGACCTTAGCCCCGAGCAATGGTCTGAAATGGTCATCGCCTATGAGCCTATTTGGGCTATTGGAACAGGCAAAACGGCCACGGCAACCCAAGCTCAGGAAGTGCATGAACTGATTCGAGGTTTGATTGCGAAAAATGCTGATGACAGTATAGCAGATAAGGCCCGTATTCTTTATGGAGGAAGTGTGAAGCCTGATAACTCTAAAGAGCTTATGAGCCAGGATGACATTGATGGCGCTTTGGTGGGTGGTGCTAGCCTGCAAGTGGACTCATTTGTCTCTATCGTGGAAGCTGCTTGCGAAGATTTCGAATAACTGATACCTTTCCCGGCTTATGATTATCAATTTCTTTATCTATGCCGTCTTAGCCGTCTTCGTTGTATGTAGCGTTCTGCTCGTACTCGTTGTCCTGATGCAACGACCACGCAACGAGGGTCTTGGAACCGCATTCGGCGGAGGCGTAACGGATACGGTTTTCGGAGCTCAAACTTCTGACGTTCTTACAAAACTAACTATTTGGCTTGGAGGCATCTTCTTTGTTTGTACGCTTGGCTTGGCTATTCTTTATTCACAACAAGCTTCGAGTGATATCAAGGAACAACTTTTAGCCGAGCCTGAAACAACGGCGGTACCTGAAACTGATGAAGAAGCCTCCGACAAAGAATTAGCCGAAGCTGAAGACACTCAGGCTAAAGAAGAGTCTTCACCGGCTGACGAGGAACAATCAACAGACGACTCTGAAGCTACACCCGCTGTGAGTTCAGATGCCTCAGCAACTGAATCGGAAGCAAGTGCAGAGGCTACTGATACGCAGGCTGAAGAAACTTCAGAAAAGACTAATTAAAACCTCAGGACCGGGCCCTTGTTGCTAGAACTCGTATTGCTCCTTTTATGACTAAAAAAGAGCGTGCGGAGTTTGTGTCTAATCGGTTGCAAGAGCTTTATCCAGAAACTCCCATACCTCTCTACCACGAGGACGCCTACACACTGCTTATTTCGGTGCTTTTGTCGGCACAGTGCACAGATGCAAGAGTCAATCTTACTACTCCTGCACTCTTTGCTTTAGCAAATAAACCGCAAGAAATGATCAAACTATCTGTTGCTAAAATAGAAGCAATGATCAAGCCCTGTGGTCTTTCGCCCCAGAAATCCAAAGCCATTCACCGACTCTCTGAGATACTACTTGAAGAACATCAGGGAAATGTCCCCTCCTCATTTGAAGCACTCGAGGCATTACCTGGCGTCGGCCATAAAACAGCCTCGGTAGTTATGTCACAGGCATTTGGATATCCTGCCTTTCCAGTCGATACTCACATCCATCGCCTGGCCCAACGGTGGGGGCTTACTAAAGGTAAAAATGTCACACAAACAGAAAAAGATCTTAAAAGACTCTTTCCTCAAGAACGTTGGAACAAACTACACCTACAAATTATTTTCTACGGTCGCGAACACTGCACTGCTAGAGGCTGTGATGGCACCACTTGTGAAATATGCCAAAGACTTTATCCCAAACGCCGCAAACCCTTTGTCCATCTCAAATAATCCCGCTTTTCTTTTTGAAAATAATACCCCTAATTAGTCGGCACTGAAAAAAGGTATTTTTAAGTATATTGGATACTCGAGGTATGACTTTGGGGTAATGGAGCAATTCTTGTAGCAAAGTAGAGTCTGATTTCTTGAGGCATGTGTGATATGGCATGAAGTAAACGAAGA
>JBCCXA010000055.1 GCA_039192515.1 Verrucomicrobiota bacterium
CAATTGAACCTAACCTTCCAAGATGGTTAGAGAATGATTTAATAAAGTTTGAGTCTAATACACTCGCACTTGGGTTAATAGATAGCTCTTGGAACTTGGAAAGAATTGGTGAGTTCGGTTTTGTTGTCGATGTTTTCGTCATTAAATCTATAGTTGAGTTCAAGGAGTGCTTAGCTATCCCAAATTATTTTAGATATGGTACGGCTGTAATAGGAAGGACTATGGAAAGACCTTCACTGCAAAAATGAGGTTATCAAATGAGCATTAGCAGTGATAGATATTCAGCTTTGATAATTGAGCCAAAGAAAGAATTTCTTGAATGGCTTGAAATATTTCTTAACAAAAATCGTAGTTATGCAGCCCTTGAAGAATTATATTACAAAGAGGAGAATGCTGTGTGGTTAATACCTCCAATAGGTTCTTTCTCAAGTGATGATGACTTCGATAACTTTGTTAACTCACAAAAATCAAAATTGCTTCGTGTTGAATTAAACAGATTCGGTGTTGCTGAATTATTTTTAAATGAAAAAGGTGATTCATGTTTTGATCAATACTTTGATTTGGTTATTAGGGATACGGTTAATAATATAGGTGAGCTTACATAGACGTTGAGAGGGTCTGTAAGAGGCCAGCCTAGTTATTAGTGAGACACGGCAATTGCTTTCGACACCCCATCACTTGCTTTTTCTCATAACAGGACTAGGATGTTGGCGGGTGGAATGTACTTGAAAGATGGCCAATCAATAGTAAAATAGCAGTTGCGATTATTAATGCTTAGCGACTATCAAAAGGGTTCATATGATGAAAAAACGATGGAATAAACGACTAGGAATCTGGTCATCCACGACCAGAAGATCTCAAGGAATCGCCCTCATTGGCGTCTTATTTATGTTGGCCTTGGCTACGATTATGTTGGTGGCCTTTGTTTCCATGGCTCGGACCGACTTGGCGGCGACCAATAGCTACTCCAAAACCCTGGTGGTGGAAAATCTGGCGCATGATGCCACCAACACCATTCTGGCCAACATGCTCCATGAAATGGAACAAAAGTCGGAAATCACCAGTGCCTCGGGCGACTCCTCCTCTGTTTCCCTTTATCTTCCTGAGGAGGATGAGGACTATTTCCCGGAACGGGATACTCATGCGCAAAGCATGCTGCAATCCGATATTTTAACCCTTCTAAGAACCAGCCGCAGCAACCAGAATTTCTTTGAAGGAGGCAATCCCACCATGGCCAGCTCCGTGAGCAGCGATACTCCCTCCCTCAACAACCGACGCATCACCGAGGAAGGTTGGAACGCTCCCCGACTGCTTACCGAGGAACAAAATCTGCAAACATTGGCGGATGGATTTCCCGACTGGATTTACATGGACCGCAATGGCCCCACCAAGCCGGGCAACTTCAGCAAAAGTCTTTCCGAAAACATGCAAGACCAAAAGCTCAACTATGATTACGTGGTCGGTCGCTACGCCTACCGGATTTATGACACCTCCGGGCTCATCAACATCAATGTCGCAGGCACTCCCGGAAATCTGAGACCGGAGGAAGTGGCCCGGGCAGAGCGCAAAGGCAGTCTGGCCTGGCTGGATTTATATAATAACCCGCTGCCCGGCTATGCGGGGGATTCCTCGGACCCTTTAAGCATTTTTAATTGGAAATATGACACCGAGGCCGGCGATTATGATCAATACATTGAACAATACGGCCAACGTTTCGGCTTCATGGTGGAACCTCCGGTGGCCGAAGGTTTCCAAACCAACCGGTTTCTGGATCGCACCGATCTCATCTATTACGCGTATTCGGATACGGCGCGCAACCAGTTCACTGCAGGAAATCCCGAGGAATTCCTCACCCATGTCAATACTTTTAGCGGTGCTGTCAACGCGCCCAACTGGCAACCTCTGGAAGAGCCGGAGGCCAGTCCAAGAGAGATGCATGCCTCACCCTACGACGTCACCGTTACTCAGTCCTTCACCCGACGGGATGGCACCCAAGCGCGCATCGGCGAACCGCTCATGAAAACGCGTTTTCCTCTATCCATGATTGCCCTTTTCAATCCGGATAGTGACCTCAGTCAGACCATGACCGAAGAAGAGCGCTTGAATAAAATCGAAGCATACTTTGGTCTGGAACCGGAGGGGCTGAAGTGGCGTTATGATGAAGAGAATGTCAAACAAGGAAGTGGCTTTTCTGCAGACCAAGAGGGTGAAACAAGCCGCCAGAGACTTCTCACCTTTGCTGAAATTGCCAACGAGGGACGCGAACCCAACTTCTTCGAAGTCCTTCAAGCGGGCATCTGGCCCGACTCCCTCGGGCAAACTGCTTACGATGACAATCAACTTTTAGAAAAAAATGCGGATTCTTCTAACAATGATAGATCTACGAATGCATTTAGACATCTTCAGTCTTTTTTGGATACCGATTCCAATGCCCGCCAGCTCTCCCGGCATATCTGGCAGATTGGCTTGAATATCATTGATCAGTGGGATGCCGATGACGACCCCACAGTAATCGCTCGCAACCCTATTGATGGCGGTGGGGGTGGGGTTCCAGATGATCCCTTTGGGCAAGCAAGTGCTATTATTGACCATGACCTGGCCGGAATCGAAAATATCCCCTATTTGTTTGCTTTGGGGCACCACACAACAATTCGTATTAATGATGACATTAATTATGATGAGGCTGCATTTCCTAATCTCGATCAGGATTCAGACGGAACAGCAGATTTTCAGCTTCCAGCTCAGAGCTCAGTCACTCTTCATTGGACTTTGAATATGTGGAATCCCCACCGCAACGCGGCTCAGTCGGAAGCCGGGGAATATCGATTGGGATTTCATGGTCTATTTCAAGAGGCCTCATTTAAGCAAGAGCGTATTGATTCGGGAGCAGGTGAGATAGAACTATGGCATGGCATACCACAGGGATCCAATGGTTCTGGCATAGTAACCGCGCATGTTCGAAACAGTGAGGCAAGTAATCCTGGAGAGGGTTCTGGTAGCCCCGTTAGCGATTTTATTTCTTTTACCGCGGATGCTGGCGACTTTGCCGAACCCAGATTATTAAAAGCGAGTGATGCAACGAATTATGCGGATGAACTGGGCGGAAATGATGACCATTATACCGAGAGCGGTGCAGACGTCTTTGGTTTTTATAAAGGGAAATATGTCCTGGATAATTATCAAGTGCCAGGTGATCCAGATAGTAACGCAGCTAGTGTTGTCAAAAATTTTAAAGACTATAGATTTTTCATAGACTCTGGGCAATACCACATTCAACTGGAAAAGCGCGTGGAAGGAAGTTGGCTACCCGTGCAAACCATCTCTGTAATAGAAGGTGAGCTTAGCTCCTACATACCCAGAGTATCTAAGGAGTTGAACTACAACAATAACGATCAACAAGAGTTCAGTAAAAATGGTATCGCTAGATTATACTCCTTTTTTCCTGACCCCCGGGTAACCCGCTTTGGTTTGGCGCATGTCGGCACCTCTGATCCAACAAGGGAGCTAGGTCTAAACTTTGATGATAATGTATTGCTTAGCCTGATAGATCGCGGAGGTGCAGAAAGTGTTTTTTCGGGCTTCGATAGCAGTAATCAAGGTTCCTATTCTTGGAGTCGTGGGCATCACTTTGATCATAAGATATTAGGCTCCAACAAACCAAGTGATGGACAATCTTACAGTGACCGGGGCGATACCGAGCAGATAAGAGTGGCGGACAATCCTAATGCCACATTTAACTATTCCGATGGTGAAATTGAAAACCGACCCATTGTCCTGAACCGGCCCTTTACCTCCATTGCGGAAATGAGTTATGCAGGCCGTGATTTACCTTGGAAGACTCTCAATCTTTTGAATCATGAGGAAAATGTAGAACCGGAGGAAGCTGCTGCCGATTCCGCCTTACTGGAACTCTTTAGTTTAAATGAGGGCAGTGTGCGGGCGGACATGGTCAACCTCAACAATGTGCCCCGCGAAGTGCTCGAAGCTGTGGTAGCCAATACAGACGTCTCTCCCATGGAGGAGGAAGATGTGGAAGCCACCATCACGGGCGAACAAGCCGAGCAGTTGGTCAATGAAATAGAGGATTACCTCGGACCTCGGGATAATCCCATCAACCTCCTCACCAACTCGGTAGACATCGCCAAAATGATACAGTCGCTCCCTTCCTTCAGAAACCGCGAATTAAAGGTGCAGCGCGATGCCTTACTCTCCGGCCTCACCGATATTCATAATGCCCGAACCTGGCACTTATTGATCGATGTCATTGCTCAAAGTGGAAACTTCACCAATGCCAGCCGCAATTTAGAGGACTTCTTTGTCACAGGACAGAAACACATGATTGTCCAAGTGGCCATCGATCGCTTCACCGGCGAAATTGTCAATCAACAAATCGAACAGCCGGTTGAAGAAACCTTTGATTGATTTTTTGCGCCACTCACCACTCCCTTCGTTATCCTTCCTGGAGGGGTCAGTCCTTGTTATTGACAACTAGCTTTATCCTTCCCGTTGCCATGGGAGGAAAGAGTAGCTGATCATGATCTATGCCTGCTTCCGTCTGCCCTGTTCCCAATTACGTAGCGTGGCAACGCTAACCCCTAGAAGGCTTGCAAATTTTTCTTGGGATAAATTCAATTTTATACGAGCAGACTGAGCCACATTATGGGGATCAACCCAATCATGACGCATCGCGCATTTTCCTTTAGCGGCCTTTTCTTTGCGAGGGTTGCCAAAGGGAAAATTAAACCATCTTACATTATTCTAAAGATCCCTTGTTAATGATGTATATGTGTATTACAGTTATATTAGTGACAGAATCAGAGAAAAAATTCCTTCAAGGTGCAGCTAAAATCGGACTAAGAATACAAGATCGATTTAAAGCTGAACCACTCTATTCTAAAACAGGGCAGAGCTATATGAAGAGTGAGGGCACTTCAATTCAAGAGCGAATTAAATCAAACTTCAATAATTCAAAGCCGAAAAGCCGCTAGTCCTAGAAACTTAAATTATTTAACATATCCCTTAGAAGTTTTTCTTCATCAAAATTTGCAGTTCCTGCAACAATATGACCAGATACTGAACGGAGAGTATTTAATTGGTCCGGAGAAATCTGGTGCAAGTCTTCTATGACTTGTCTGATAATAGCAACAAATGTATTCCCATTATAATAACAAAATGGAGCTAACTTAGGGCATTTCCGACATAGTTCTACAGCCTCAAGTAAACTGGTTTCTATGAGATGATTACTAGTCCAAAGCGCCTTAGTTTTTTCATACCCATCGCTTGTTGGCTTGTGTAGAGCATTTTTATTTTCGCATAGAGCTTTATTTATAGCCTCGACTACTTCCCAGGATGCATCACATAACCAAGCTTTTTTAATATTACTCATCGTTAAATAGATTATTATTTAGACTTAGTAGCATTTTTGACGCCTAGAAGAGCGTCAATTGTCATTTTAAAATTTTTAGCAAGATTGACAATTTGTTCTGGTCTAAAAGCTACGGTGGTTCTCTCCCATCCAGCGTATGCTTGCTGAGACACTCCAACGCTCTCAGCTACCTGTCGCTGTGAAAGGCCTTTTTCAATTCTTATTTTAAAAAGCCTTGTACCAAAAGAAGATCTTTTAAATTTTGAGGGACGTCCACTGGGCATCGTTAAAAATATAGAGAATCAAAATAAGTGGAGCGGGTCAGTCCTGAATGGCACTCTCCTAAGCCATGATAATGCCTTTAATGCGTTCAATGATGATGGGCAATCTTTGTTGGCTAGCTGAGTCAGGAGGTAGATGTCCAGCAATTGCTTCTTGAAAGTTGGAATCATTCATAAACTTGGAAAGTTCTTTCCTAAGATAGGTCTTCAATGGTTTTGATGAAGGCTTAATGAGTGAGACAATTGAAGAGCAGCCATCGATAAGTGTGATTAAGTCTTCAATGTCATGACTCGCATAGAAATCTTTATTGCCACGATCCTTAAAAGCCTCAACCTTGGTAGCAATAAAGTAAGGCTGTGAAATTACCTTAAGCTTTGTATTTAAGTTCTGAACTTTTACAGTAATAGATTCTGTTAAGGCTTCCGGAAACCATCGGCAATTAAGGCCTAAATTCGTTGCTTCGATGGGCATGATATCCACTGTGATATTTTCTAATATCCATCGACAGATGGGAGCATCTTCGCGAGTATCATTTTCAAAACCCGCTTCCCTAAATTTTTCTTCTAACCTGGAATAATCATATTGACCGATAGCTTCAACAATGACATCAACATCGATTGTAGGGCGAAAGTCTATCAAAGAAGGCTCATCTACGAGAAGTTCAATGATACCTCCATCAACAAAAGCAAAATTGATACCTAAGGCATCAAGCTTTCTTGAAACAAAGCAAAGAGAATCGATGTGAATCATGGATTAGATCTTAAATTGTTTTTGAAGTTCGTTCTCAGCAAGTTTTCTTTCTCTAGCTCGTCCACCACGGATTGCATCGACTAATGAGAGTCTTTCATAAAAACTTGTATCCTCTGAAATAGCTGATGGCGCTGAAGGGTGTAAAGGGTCGATCGAATAGCCTTTTGATTTACCATGAGAGTGCGGCCAAACCGGTAACAATTCATTTTCTTGAATTTCGATTTTTTGATTTAAAGGTGAGACTCCATGCGCTGTAACTATTCCTCTAGTGATTTCACCTCTTTTAGCTGGAAAGGCATATTTTACTCCATGAACCAAATACTCAAACAAAGCTTGTTTGTTTGCTTGTAGGGATGAGGCATCAACTAGGCCTCCGTCAATAGAGCGTTTGATGGATGCATGTGCTTCTGAAACACTCATCTTCAGATCTCTAGCCAAGGCTGCATAGCTCTCAAAAGAATCTATGCAAGTTAGTTTGAGAGCAACATACACATCTAAGGATTTTGCTATCATTTATATACGCTATTCGCGAATAGCGAATGAGTCCAGTATTTTCCTAATCTATTTTTAAATTAAGTGCCATTCGGGTCAGTCCTTGCTATTGACAACTAGCTTTACCTTCCTCGTTGCGTTGTGAGGAAAGAGTAGCTGATCATGGTCTATGCCTGCTTGTGGAGACATTCGCACAACAAGACTATGCCAAGACATGCCTTTTACTTGGGAACCCTTCCTTCGAGGCGACCTTCCCATATGCGCTTTCTCGACATAGACAGACATTGTGTGCGAGCTGTCACCCTCCGACTCCTCCTAAGTCACCCTCCGACTTGATCGGAGAAAGCCTCGATAGAACCGTGCGGAGCACCATACCGCTTAGATCGGGGCCGGTGCCAGGGGATCAATCTAGGGGAAGACATGATACAGGCAGGATGCATCTTCTCGTCCAAGCATGGTCCTTCGCACAAATCGTTTTTCGCTTGGATCGGGGCCCGTTTCAGGGGATCAATCCAGGGGAAGAGGCCATACACGTTGATGTACTTATTGGACCAAGCAGATAGCAAGGTTGAAAAAAATAATCGATTCTTTAAACGCTAAGGCTATATTCAGTGTCTATGCTGAACAAACTTATCCTATTGCATGCTGCGGTTTTGATATGGCAGGTGCATTGTCTCACAAAATTTAAATATCTATTTTCATTATGTTCTGGGTAGGGTAGGGAACATTTAGCTAAAAGCGAGCAGAGCATGGCATTGATTGAATCAAGGGATTCTCCGATGAAGTCAGAAGATGGCAAATACGATCCGGCATCGTTTACATCCATCCATTTGAAAAAGCTCTCCATGAAGAAAAGAAAAAGTATGAATCTATTGTATCAATTAAGACGAATCATCCTGGGCTTGAGTCTGATGACCGCTGGTGCGGTCGCTCAGGATAAGCCCAACATCGTGTTTTTATACATCGATGACTGGGCTTGGGGTGGCACTCCTGTCGCCATGCACGAATCGATGAAAAATTCAAAGATGCCCATTCTGCAGATGCCCAACTTGGAAAAGATGGCTGCACAGGGCATGACATTTACCAATGCTTATGGATCTCCACAATGCGCTCCGGCGCGGGCTTGTGTTCAGACAGGACAGTCCAACCCCAACAATGGCTTGACGCTGGTCCTAGGTAAAACGAGCGGTGAATACTACGATAAGAGGAAAAAATATTCGAACTTACCTTTGGTACCAAATGTCGCCGAGAAGTCTTTAGCTGAGGACGCCGTGACCATACCAGAGGTTTTAAAACCCCAGGGCTATGTTAGTGCTCATATTGGCAAGTGGCATCTGTACTGCGATCCCGGTGAGAAAGGATATGTGCTTCATGATGGCGATACGGATAACACTCCCGGAAACACCCTCGCCAAGCTCAAAAACGAGAGCGGTGACGGCGGTGGAAAGCAAGGGAAGGGCAAAGGTGGCGGAAAAAAGGTGATTCCTGACAATATGACCGATCCCAAACTGATGTTTAGCATCACGGAAAAAGCCATCGGTTTCATGGAAGAACAGGCTCGAGCGAAACGACCTTTCTTTCTGATGGTATCTCACTATGCCATGCATTCAGGTTCCGAGTGTCTGCCTGCCACGCGTGAGAAGTATGCTGCTCTTCCAGAAATCCAAGCCTACTACGAGAGAAATGGCATGAAAGAAGGGTCGTTCTCATCTAAAAGGGATCCTGCGGTTTGGTTCGGGATGGGTGAGGATCTTGACGGGCGCATTGGAGCATTGTTCGACAAAATGGATCAACTGGGTATCCGCGACAATACGTATGTTGTGCTGGCCTCTGATAACGGCTATCGCCATAAAGAGCTTCTAGTCATGGAGGAGATGACGCAACCCTTGCATGGGCATAAATGGTGGGCTTGGGACGGTGGAATCCGCGTTCCCATGTTAGCCATGGGTCCCGGAATTAAACCCGGTTCGGTTTTCAAGGAGAATGTGATTAATTATGATTTTTTACCCACCTTTCTAGACTGGGCAGGTGGTGATCCCAAGAGTCTAGAAAACGTCGATGGAGTCAGTTTGGCAGATTACATGAAAGGAAAAGAACCCACTAAAGAATTTATCAACCGTCCTCTTTATTTTCACCTGCCTCATTATCGAGAAGAGATCCCCCACTCCGCAATTATTGCGGGACGGTACAAGTTGATGCATTTCTATGATGCCCCGGAGACTCCTATGCTTTTTGACTTGCAGGTCGATCCCGGTGAAGTTTCCAATGTGGCCAAAGAGTTTCCCGAAAAGCACCGTCAGATGTTGGACCAGATGATGTCCTATTTGAAAAAAGTGGACGCTCGTATTCCCATGGTGAATCCAGATTACGATCCTGAAGTCTACAAAAGCCTGAAAAATTATAAACAATACTTGAGCTGGGGAGCTTTTGAGGGAAAACGTCCCCTAGCAAAGGACGAGAAATAGGCTTATCTTAAAGGATTCTTTTTCGCAGATGGCAAGCGTAGAGGAGCATAAGAGTTGAAGATAAGCCATGGGAGAATAGGAACGTTTAGCATGAGGATAATGAAAAAAATAATCTACCAGATCATCTTGATGATGCTGAGCATAGGGCTCGTATGGGTTGAAAGAGTTCAAGCAGAATCAGAAAGCTTGCCCAATATTATTTTCTATTTCAGCGATGATCTCGGCTATGCAGACCTGGCTTGCTATGGGCATCCCTACGCCAAGACTCCTGTTTTAGATAAGCTGGCCTCTGAAGGTGCGCGCTTTGAACAACATTATGTGACCGGCGTCACATGCTCTCCGAGCCGAACAGGGGTGATGACGGGCATTCACTGCGCACGCTTTGAAAATTACCCCGCTTATCATGGATTCGGAGAACGCACGACGATAACCGAGCTGCTAAAGAAACGAGGGTATCAGACCGCTCACTTCGGTAAATGGCACATCAGCGCCCGAGGTTCTGAAACGCACGGCATCTATGGAATTGATCATGTTTTTACGGACAAACAGGCGGAAACAGAGTTTGGTCGTGATTACACTCCGGTAAAGCATGCCATTGATTACATCAAAGAGCACGCCGGTAAGAAGCCTCTTTACATCAATATCTGGGGACATAGCACCCATTATCCTGTGCAAGCCAATCCAGATTTCGCCAGCAAATTCATTGAAGTGAAAGTGAAGCCGCAGGACTTTGAGAAGACAATTCATCATAAGTTTGACTTATGCAAGGAGATCGGAGCGGATGTCGATGTGTCCATGCGCAACTATCTGGGGGATGTTTATTCGGTAGACTTCAACGTTGGGAAGGTTCTCAAAGCCATCGATGAGGTGGGCATTCGTGAGAATACTCTATTTGTCTACTCAAGTGACCACGGCCCCGCTCCCATCAATACAAATAAGTCTGATGATGAATTGGCTGGGAACATGCTAGGATACGCGGGCGTCTTTCGCGGTGGTAAGCATGATAAAACGGAAGGCGGTATCCGGGTACCTTTCATTATTCGTTGGCCGGGTAAAGTAGAGGCGGGACGTGTAGACAGCGATAGTATTACTTCATTTATCGACTGGATGCCTACGCTTGCTTCTATTGCTGGGGTCCAGGATCTTCCGGAACAAATGGATGGAGAAGACATTTCTGATATCTGGCTTGGCCAAACGCGCGAACGCAAAACGCCTCTTTTCTGGAAAACAAGCTCAGTCAACAGTCCTGCTGCCATTCGCCAAGGCAAATGGAAATACCACGAGGGAGGTAAGAGGACAGAGCCCGCATTATACGATCTGCGCGCAGATCCATCCGAGAGTCGCAATCTAGCCAAGGAGGAGCCGGAGGTGGCGGCAGAGTTGCAGGCTAAAGTGGATGCTTGGTCTGCTGAACTACCCAAGTCTTACAATAAAGAAAGAGTCAAGAAAAAGAAAAACAAGAAAGATGAAGCATAGGACTTATGAACAACATCTTTATGATGACAAAGTGGCAGCTTGTTTTTTTTGCTGCGTATTTCTGGATCAGTCCACATTTCTCTCACGCGGCTAGTAAACCAAATATTATATTCATCCTGGTAGATGATATGCCATGGTGGGGAACATCTGTTCCACAAAAAGAAAACGATCCGCGTTCCACGTCGGCCTTTCGAGTTACTCCTCATGTCGAAAGGTTGGCTCAAAAGGGTATGACGTTTTCCAACGCCTATGCCGCCGCCGGTATGTGTGCCCCTTCACGCACCAGTATTCAAACAGGTCTTTCACCAGCTCGGCATTTATTCAGCGGGAATAGTAATTTTGGCGAAAGTAGCTCTTCCGAGGTGACCTATGAAGTGAAGAGGAAAAACAGAGCAGCGTATTTGGTGGAGCCTTCACCTCTCGGCTCACTGAATCCTAAATTCATGACAATCGGGGAGAAGCTCCAGGAACAAGGCTACGCCACAGCACATTTAGGCAAATGGCATGTTTATGGGGGTGGTCCAAGTCTACACGGATATGATGTACATAATGGCGAGACATCCAATGAGGAAGGCAAGCCTACAAGCGGTATAGAACCAGATGATCCGAAGAGGATTTTTAGTATGACCAAAGAGGGTATGGAGTTCATCACCAATCAGCACAAAGCGAACAAGCCGTTTTATGTCCAATTATCTCATTATGTCGAACATAACAAACAGATGTCCCTAGAAAACACTTTGGCTGAGTTTGAAAAAATCGAGGCGGTCGCAGCTATAGGCGAGGGCAAAAATTTTAAGGAAGCTTCTACCCATGGAGCAGCCGTGAAAGACCTCGATACCTCGGTGGGGATGCTTTTGGATCATCTTGAAAAGCTGGGTATTACCGACCGCACCTATGTCGTTTTTACATCGGATAATGGCAAAGATTTATATAATGGTAAGGATAGTATTCTCCGCGGAGATAAATGGTGGCTATGGGAAGCAGGCATACGCGTGCCATTCATCGTCGCAGGTCCAGACATACCAGGGGCTACCTACTCAAGTCACAATATTGTGAATTATGATCTCTTGCCAACGTTCTACGAAATGGCCGGCGGTGACCCGGCAAGTCTAGGGGATCAGGTAGATGGCAAGAGTCTGTTACCCCTTTTTAGGAATCAAGATAGTTCCTCATTTGAAGACCGGTCAGTCTATTTTCACTACCCACACTTGAGAAATTCTACGGCTCATTCCGCAGTCATCAAAGGCGATTACAAATTGTACACGTTTTATGAAATACCGGATAAACCCCAACTATTTAATCTGAGTGAAGACTTAGGCGAAACCGACAACTTGGCTTCTAAAATGCCTGAAAAGGCGCAATTACTCCTGGCAGATCTTCAAGGATATCTTGACCGGGTAGGGGCCTACTTGCCAAAAGTAAATGATAATGCGGACACGAGCAAGCCTCGCTTCAACCCCGATAAAGACGCACCAACCATCGCCCAGAGATTGAGTCAGCAGTCAGATTCCCTAGAGGGAAGCAAAGATAAGAAGAAAAATAAGAAGAAAAAGCAGCAAGAAGGCTAATGATTTATGGTGAAATTATTTGCGGTCCTGTTTTATTCACTTTGTTTTTCTCTAGTATCTACCCATCTGCTTCGCGCTACCGAGGAACAGAAACCAAACATCATTCTTTATTTATCAGATGATTTAGGTTATGCGGATTTAGCCTTTATGGGCCATCCTTATGCCAAGACACCTCATTTGGACAGCTTGGCTAAGCAAGGTGCTGTATTCATGCAGCATTATGTTTCCGGTGTTACTTGCGCGCCCAGCCGTGCTGGTATCATGACAGGTAGGCATTCTGCCAGATATCAGAAATACCCAGCAGATTTTGGATACGGGGATCGGGCAACCATAACAAGTCTTTTGAGTAAGCACGGCTATACAACCGCACACTTTGGCAAATGGCACATGGGACCAGATGAATCAGTAGGCACTTACGGTTATGACGAGATCTTTGCAGAAAGTAATAACCGAAACGCCTTTAACACTCCTTCCCGGGATAAGCCGCTTACTGACAAAGCCATAGAATTCATCCAGCGTATGGCTAAAGAAGGAAAGCCTTTCTATGCCAATGTCTGGGGACACAGCACCCATTACCCTATCAGAACCTATCCCGAAATCATGAAAGAAATGGGTGACATACCCTTCAATCGATCTGATTTTTCTGAGACAATCCAAGAACGGTTTGACCGAAGCGAATCTTGGAAACCTGACCTCAAAGATTCCATGACTCAGTATGTTGCCGATGTCTATGGGATCGACAAGAACATGGGCCGCATTATGCAGACCCTTGAACAGTCAGGGATTGCCAAGAATACCATCTTGGTCTTTTCCAGCGACCACGGTCCACAAAATGAAAATAGAAAAAGGGATTATGCCGAACATATGCTTGGCTATACGGGCCACTTAAAAGGCTACAAAGGAAATCAGTTCGAAGGAGGCGTGCGGGTGCCCTTTATGATTCGCTGGCCAGCTAAGATTCAAGCCGGAAGAGTCGACACTGAGAGTGTTACGTCATTTATCGACTGGCTGCCTACTTTGTCTCGTATAGTTGGAATTAAAAGTCTTCCGGAGGGTTTGGACGGTGAAGACATTTCCGATATCTGGTTGAAAGGTCCCAGAGATCGTAAGACCAATCTATACTGGAAAACATCCAATTCTAAGTCTCGTATTTCTATTCGTTCAGGTCAGTGGAAATATCATCAAGTATCAACGGGTGATCAACTCTATGATCTCATTAAGGATCCCGGAGAGAAAAATGATTTATCTCAACAATACCCTGAAGTTCTCTCCAGCTTAGCTACAGAAGCTAAAAAGTGGGGTAGCACCCTGCCCGCTACTTACGAGAAAAAGGAAACGAGAAAAAAGAAGGATAAGAAAAAGAAAAGCAATTAAACTCTGACGACTATTGCGTGTCAGATGAGAAATCAAATCACTCTCTGAGCTCTTCTGTCATCTCTAATAAACTTTTTTTATTTGAACTCGAATGATGCCATAAACACTTAAAGATCTTGTCAAGATCTCGGCTTTATGAAGTATCCCTTCGATTTCCATGAGGATCCCTGAAAAAGGAAGCTTCCAGTCTCAGCTCCCGCTTCCTCCAGTCTCTCAATAATCTTTCTTGCGCTCGGATGTAAAATCTGGCATTATTGGTACAAGCATATAATTTGACTTTATTCATTGAATGAATAATATTAATGCATGAAATGCTTAAATGTTATAAAAGAGCTCCAAAAAAAGAAAAAAAAGCGACAGTGAAGGTAATGATAAAAATAAGAAAAAATAATCTTTAATTAATCTCCAAGATAGGCTTATATTTCGTCAGTTCATATGTTGCAGACAATATTCTCTTGTTTTTGTTTGGCAGGATACGAATAAATAAAAAATGATCGCAGGTAACAAAAATAAAATAAAAATAAGAATACACTTTTTAACGTCAGACTTATTAAGGTCAGACATATAATTTAAGTGAATTTCATCATGTCAATGGTCGAAACATTATGCAAACAGGATGCGGATGACAAAAATTTAGAAGCTTTATCTATACCCACGCCCTCAGGCGGGGTTAGGTAAATTCACATATTGTAGTAAATATTAGTAGTAGTATATAGAGCGGCAGGATTTCCTGCCGCTCTTCTTGTTATACTACTAACTAGATTTTATAACATTTGCTATATTTAATCAACTTCTAAGAATAATCGGAATAGAAATCGCACGATGCTTAGTATGTATTTTCTTATTCAAACAGTATTTCTTGTACATCGATCCCTGACCCCGGCCCTGATCTAAGCGGTATAGTGCTCCGCACAAATCGTTTTGGCTTTGATCCCCTGACACTGGCCCTGATCCATGTGATATGCGCAAGGGTTTTAACGGCTTGGAAGCCTTGGTGCGAGAAGTGCTTTTAGAGGATATCAGCAAAGGAGCGCTTTTTCTTTTTTCCAACAAGAGACATACC
>JBCCXA010000056.1 GCA_039192515.1 Verrucomicrobiota bacterium
ACACCAAAACAACCAACTACGACAAGCCCTTTCGACCAGTTCAAGACAAGCCGCTTGAAGTCAATAGTGTCATACCTCCTACGACTACGCTATCTATGACTTTACGAGTTTTTTCCTATGGCGCTTCCATTGACGCTTACAGTTCTCTTTTCTATCTGGCGCAAGCTTTTCTCCATCTCGTTCAACTTCTATTAGGTAATCCAGTTTCTAGTCTGGTAAATTTCATAACAGCAGACTTCACCAAAAAGGCACTCTCACCTTATTAAGATATAGATCTTGCAGGTCTGGATTGTCGGTTACTTTCTCATCGCCCTAATGAGGCTGGCATGAAAATAAAGTCATTTCTCTCCGCAGACTTTGGCTAATATTCTAATTAACACTTAAAAATATAACATTTCCATTTCCTATAATTCATATCCTGTTCTAAGATATCCTCATGGTGATAACAAGCTCATAAAAGTGAAAGTCTCATAACTTTATACGCTAAGATTCAAAAAAGCTAAGACAACTTACATCTGGAAGAATTCGCAATAAAGGGATAGCCATAACTAGAAAATCAGTAGGATGTACACTAATTAGGAGCAAAGAGTCGTTTATAGAAATGACAATGGTACCTGAAATAGAACCTGAGGCCACTAGCCATGAGCTGGCAGCTGTGTTATTCACAGATGCAGAGTCTTTCAGTGCCCATATGCACGAAAGAGAAGCTGAAGCACTAGAAGCAATAAACAGCGACCTCGATTGTCTGAAGTACCTAGCTACAGAGCACCATGGCCAAGTCTTAAAAGGTCTTGGTGACGGATTATTGGTCCGTTTTAAAAGTGCTTCAGATGCAGTAAAATGTGCCATAGCGTTTCAAAAAGCTATGGCTACTGGTTATGGCCCGGATAATCATAGGACTTTCTTGCGTCACAGAGTTGGTGTTCACCTGGGCGATATGTATGTCAGTGACACAGAGGTAATGGGCGATGGTGTAAATATCGCATCCCGTCTACAAACAATTGCTAAACCTGGCGGCATTTGTATCTCTCAAACAGTCTACGACATCGTAAAAAATAAAGTGGAATTAAAAGCTATTCAATTAGGACCCAGACAACTTAAGAATATTGCCATGACTATTCCAGTATACCGTATTCTAGTAGATGCAGTTGGAGATGAAACCGGAGAAAAAAAAGGCCGAGCTAAAAAGACTGGGAATTTTTTTAAAAATAAAGAACGCCTTATTATCACATTAAGTGCGTCAGGAGTTACCTTGCTTCTATGCTGCTTGGTTGCTTTTTTATTGTTCAGACAACCGAAGGGCGACTATTCGAACAGAGGTATTTTAGGAGCAACAGCTAAGAGAGTTGAAGTAAATGGGCCTATTCCTATAATCAAGCTGACAGACCGTCAAGTAACTAACGAGATTGTAGGAAGAGAAATTTTTATGGGACAAATACTAGGCATTGATGTAATCCGTCCAATTAAAGCTGAAGATATTAAAAACCTTGAAATGAAGGATCTTCAAACTGACATCTCAAATGATCAGATACTTTACTATGCAACCTTTTCCATGAGCTATGAAGTCCGGACAAAATATTATAATTACACCGTATTTTTGACTTATGATCAGACTCGTTACGTCCATGATGTGAGCATTAAATCACCATTTAACAAAAAGTAGTCATCGACTCAATGACGCTTCTTCTTATCCTCTTAGTAGATGGTATAGACCTACACAAGATAGAATCTCATAGAAATAGCTAAATAAAAGAATCCTGCCCGAAAGGCAGGATTCAATAGGTGGAATATTCCTTTGAGTAATGAAAATCTTTTTAATTTACTTAGCAATAACCATTGGCCCCTCAGCTATTTGAATATTGACTGGCTGATGAAGAGCTCCGTCTTGAAAACCTTTTAGCATGGCTCCGATAACTCCTACAAAGAGGACAAAAACTGCTGTGATGACGGTGACGGATTTGGTGGCGTTTGATGTCGTGCTATTCATAGTTACTCAAGATAGTTTAAATGTTTAAATCGTCAATGGATTATCTTCCTATTTTTAAATTTTTCTCTAAAGTTTTGTAATTCCTTGGTAATATCTTGATTAAGAAGTCATTTTATATAATAAAATAGCCATAAATATCTCAATAAAGTAATTTATCTGTTTATCAGATTCATACAAAAGAAGTCAAATAGCATAAAAGAGTAAGAGTGTACACTCGTCTTATCAATGCGTTGTCATAATCTTGCCGGATGCAGCCAAGTTGATTTGCATGCAAGAATCAATCCTAAGCCTATGACTTTATGCACTTACAATATCTGCAGTTGTCACAAATACGGATATCTACGTAACATCCAAACAACGCCCTAGGATTTAGGCATCAAGGTCAAGGTGCGACGACTCACCTCATCTTTTAGCTTATCAAGTAGCTCAGAAAAGGAAATCACACCTTCATCACCACGCCAACGCGAGCGGACAGAAACCTGTTCTGCTTCGGCTTCACGTTTACCAACAACCAACATATAAGGCACCTTTTCCAATTGTGCTTTGCGAATCTTGGCCCCCATTTTTTCTGAAGCACCATCTATGGAAGATCTTAAGCCAGCATGTTTGCACAGCTGATTGAATTTCTCACAAATAGCTATCTGATCGTCAGTGATAGGGATAAAACGGATTTGCTCGGGAGCTAACCAAGTCGGAAAAGATCCCGCAAAATGCTCAATTAAAACACCCACAAATCGCTCCATAGAACCGAATGGGGCTCTATGAATCATCACAGGACGTTTGCGCGTATTGTCCGAATCAACATAGGTCAAATCAAAACGCTTGGGGAGATTGTAATCCACTTGCACGGTCCCAAGTTGCCATTCACGGCCAATGACATCTTTGACTACAAAGTCTATCTTGGGACCATAAAAAGCAGCTTCCCCAGCTTCTTCAGAGAAGGGTCGGCCCAGGGCCTTGGCAGCTTCACGACAAGCATCCTCTGCCTTGTCCCAATCAGCTACGTCCCCGGTATATTTATCAGAATCAGGATCACGCAACCCGACTCGAACACGATAATCTGTAATACCTAGCGTAGTCAGGACCACGTTGACCAAATCTAAGCATCCCTTCACTTCACCTGCAACTTGATCTGGAGTGCAAAAAATATGCGCATCATCTTGAGTAAAGCCCCTTACCCGAGTCATACCACCAAGCTCCCCCGATTGCTCCCAGCGATAAACCGTTCCAAATTCTGCCAAACGAACCGGCAAATCTTTGTGAGAATGCGGCTCAGCCGCATAAATCTTTATATGGTGAGGGCAATTCATGGGCCTCAGCAAAAAGCCCGGTATTTCGCCGTCTTCCAATTTATTGGTGAGTTCACTAGAAGTGCAACCATCTTCATTGACTTTATTTAAAGTCGCTTTGTCGACCAGTGGGGGAAATTGAGATTCCCGATAGTATGGGAAATGGCCCGAGGTGCGGTAGAGGTCTAGTTTGCCAATATGTGGTGTAAACACTTGCATATAACCCTGCTTGAATAACTCTTCCAAAATAAAATTTTGCAGCTCTTGACGAACAATCGCTCCCTTAGGCATCCATAGGATAAATCCCTGTCCCGCTGTTTCGTCGATGTGGAAGAGCTTTAACTCACGTCCTAGTTTGCGATGATCCCGCTTCTGCGCCTCTTCCATCTGCTCAAGATAGGTAGCCAATTCCTCTTTGCTGGGAAAAGCTGTTCCGTAAATACGCTGGAGTTGTTTATTTTTTTCATCACCGCGATGATAGGCTCCCGCTACACTCAAGAGCTTAAGAGCTTTAATCTTTTTTGAGTAATTCACATGCGTTCCAGCACATAGATCGATGAATTCTCCGTTTTTGTAAAAACTGATTGAGTCCCCCTCGGGAATATCATCTAAACGCCCAAGCTTATAACGTTCTTGCCCAAAATCCTTAATGATTTGCACCGCTTCTTCACGAGAAACTTCTTTGCGCTCAAATTTCTGATTCTCTTTTGTGATTTTTAACATTTCATCCTCAATCTTTTGAAGATCTTCTGCTGTAAATTTATGGTCTAGATCAAAATCATAGTAGAAACCTGTATCCGTAGGAGGTCCAATATCAAGTTGAGCTTCTGGGAAAAGTCTTAATACAGCGGTTGCTAACATATGAGCAGCTGAATGCCTGAGTTCTTCTAGGGGTGTCATCTCTTTCACAATAGGACGAGCACCTTAGAAAAGCGTTCATTAGTCGTCAAGAGAGCTTAATCACTAATAAAGATAAAAATAGTCGTGATGCCCACCCAATGATTCGTATAGGATGCTAGGATGCCAGCTAGTAATCTACAAGGTATGAGTCGCCGGAAGCTCCTTGGTCTTACAACTTCTGGCGCTGCTCTGGCTGCAGCCCCTTTTATTTCTTGTTCTCAACGCAAAACTGATATCCCTAGCAATATCATCTTTATGGTAGCAGATGGCATGAGTTTGGGGGTTCCCAGCTTAGTAGAGCCCTTTTCCAGAATGCTAAAACAAAAAGGAACTCAATGGCACAGCATTGCAAGGAGACCACAGACAACCCATGGCTTCTTTGACATGGCCTCACTTAATTCTCTGGTTACTGATTCTTCGGCAGCCTCATCTTCATGGGGAAGTGGTTCCCGGGTAAATAATAGAGCAGTCAATACACTACCAGACGGCACCAAACTCAAACCAATTGGTCATATTGCCAAGGAAGCTGGGTACCGAGTTGGTCTGGTCACCACAACCCGTCTCACACACGCCACGCCCGCAGGATTCTTATCTTCGACTCCACACCGAAATAGGGAAGATGAAATAGCAACTCAATACCTAGGATACGGAGATGTTCTCATGGGGGGAGGACTACGCCATTTTGATGGTTCCAAACGAAAAGATAATCTTGATCTTACAAGCAAATACAAGCAGCAAGGTTTTCAAGTTATAAAAAATAGAAATGAATTAAAAAATCTCAACCAAAACCAAGTTCTTGGACTTTTTTCTAATAGCCACCTCCCCTACTCACTGGATTTACTACAATCTGAAAAGCAACAAAGCCAGGTGCCTACTCTTGCAGAAATGACTCAAGCGGCGCTTAAAATATTGGCATCCAAGCCTTTCTTATTACAAATTGAAGCAGGACGAGTGGACCATGCCGCGCATGCCAATGACGCGGCAGCTCTGTTACATGAGCAACTCGCTTTTGATGATGCCATCGAAGTAGCTAAACACTTCGCTGATGAGCGCAATGACACATTAGTGGTGATAACCACTGACCACGGAAATGCTAATCCAGGCCTTAACGGCTATGGTGATGGTTATACTCAAACCAACTCTCATTTTGAAAGGATTCTAAAGATTAAAGAATCCTTTGCAATGATGCAGCAGGATCTCAAGACTATCTTTAAAGCTAAAGGCGTCGTTCCCAAAACCGAAGTTTTGGATAGAGTTCTTACGGGCTCTTCTATAGAGCTATCCTCCATTGAAGCGGGCAAGCTGGCTGACACTTTTCAAATACAGCTCCAAGTCAACCAATTTGATTGGAATCAGCAGCATGGTAATTTTACTGGTCTTCTAGGGCAAATGCTAGGCAACCATGTTGGTATTCAGTGGACTGGAGCCACTCACACAGCGGACTTGGCTCCACTCATGGCTATTGGTCCTGGTAGGGAGCGTTTTAACGGACTACTTCGCAATACTGAAGCATTCAAAATTCTTAGCCAGTTCATGGGATCTAATTATAGAAATCCCCGCAGCACTCAATAAAATGCCTCGCTTTAGAGCGAGGCATTTCATAAGATAAATATAAATAGTTAATACTGGAAACCTTTGATGCCCCAGAAATAAACGCCTTAGTAGCGATAATGCTCAGGCTTGTAGGGTCCATCAACCGGAACACCAATATAATCTGCCTGCTTTTCGCTAAGACGTGTAAGTTTGACTCCAATTTTATCTAAGTGCAGACGAGCCACTTCCTCATCGAGCTCTTTTGATAAACGAGTTACTGCAGGCTTGCTGTCCTCACGATTAGTCCAAAGGTCCATTTGCGCTAAAACTTGGTTTGTAAAAGAATTAGACATCACAAAACTAGGGTGTCCAGTTGCACAACCCAAGTTAACCAAACGACCTTTAGCAAGCATGTAAATAGCATTCCCACCCGGGAAGGTATATTTATCAACAGCGCCGTCTTCCTCGGGCTTGATCACAGTCATTTCAACCCCTTTCATCTCATTGAGAGCATCTACTTCAATCTCATTATCAAAATGTCCGATGTTACAAACAATCGCTTGATCTTTCATCTTAGACATGTGATCCGCTGTAATTATACCATAATTACCCGTTGTGGTTACGTAAACATCTGCTTCACCAAGGGTATCTTCAACCGTTGTTACTTCAAACCCTTCCATAGCCGCTTGTAAGGCACAGATCGGATCAATTTCCGTAACAATAACTCGAGCTCCGAAACCTCTCATAGAATGAGCACACCCTTTTCCGACATCTCCGTATCCACATACAACGACCACTTTACCAGCAACCATTACATCTGTCGCACGTTTGATACCGTCTGCCAAAGACTCGCGGCATCCATAAAGATTATCAAACTTAGACTTAGTCACCGAATCATTGACATTAATCGCCGGGAATAGAAGCTTATCCTCCTCCAGCATTTTATAGAGACGGTGAACGCCAGTGGTTGTCTCTTCAGAAACACCTTTAAGCTCAGGAACGATGCCGGTCCAGTAGCTAGAAGTTTCCGCATGGATTTTTTTGAGCAAATCTTTAATCACTTGTTCTTCGTGGCTACCTGACTCAGAACTGACCCAATCACTACCTTGTTCTAATTCATAACCTTTGTGAACCAATAGAGTAGCGTCACCACCATCATCTACAATCAACTGAGGCCCCTTCCCTCCTGGGAAAGCAAGGGCTTGTTGGGTACACCACCAATATTCCTCTAAAGTCTCACCTTTCCAAGCGAAAACAGGAATACCGGCTGCTGCTATTGCTGCTGCTGCGTGATCTTGAGTTGAAAAAATATTACAGCTTGCCCAACGAACATCTGCTCCCAATTCAACTAGCGTCTCGATCAAAATGGCTGTTTGGACGGTCATGTGTAAAGAACCGGTGATGCGAACGTCCTTAAGAGGCTTCTCTTGACCATACTTTTCCCGTAAAGCGATGAGGCCAGGCATCTCGTGTTCTGAGATTTCAATTTCCTTGCGCCCAAACTCAGCTAGACTTATATCTGCGACTTTGTAATCTAATTTTGCTGCTTCTTCTGTTGCTACACTCATGTTGGTTTCTCCTTTTCGTATTGATTGGTTTAAGTTTATTTTAGCCCGCATACTGCGCGTAACGACTTGACTTTATCTACGTTTTCCCATGGAACTTGGACAAGACCGCTTTTATGCCCAAAGTGCCCATAATTGGTTGTATGACTATATATCGGACGCAAAAGTTTAAGTTGAGAAACAATATCTGCTGGCTTAAAACTAAATACCTTATTGACTGCACTTAATATTTTCGCCTCAGACACTTTATTTGTTCCAAAGGTTTCAACAAAGACAGAGACCGGTTTTGGGTGACCAATTGCATAGGCAAACTGAATCTCCACACGCTCAGCTAGTTGGGCGGCAACAATATTCTTTGCAACATAGCGGCCCATGTAAGCGGCACTGCGATCCACCTTAGAAGGATCTTTACCGCTAAAGGCTCCACCTCCGTGGCGTCCCATACCACCATAGGTGTCCACTATGATCTTACGGCCTGTTAAACCTGCATCTCCTTGAGGTCCACCGACTACAAAATTTCCTGTGGGATTGATTAAAATTTCCGTCTTAGGCGTTAGCATCCTTTTGGGTAATACTTTCTGAATCACTTCCTTGGTAAGGAAATCTTGGATAGTCTTATGCGCCACACCTTCTTTATGTTGAGTCGAAATAACTACCGCAGTGATTTCTTTTGGCTTACCATCAACATAACGAACTGAAACTTGGGTCTTGGCATCTGGTCTAAGCCATTCCGCTAACTTGCCTGCTTTGCGGATTCGGGTGAGCGCTCTGCCTAACTTGTGTGAATACATTATGGGTGCTGGCATAAGCTCCGGGGTGTCATTACAAGCAAAACCAAACATCAACCCTTGGTCTCCCGCACCTTGTTCAGATGTTTTTTTACCTTTAACCTTACGAGCGTCTACTCCCTGTGCAATATCAGGGCTTTGAGTGGTTAAAGCATTGGTGATCAATACCTTATCAGCATGAAAAATATCGTCTTGATTAATGTACCCAATAGAACGAATGGCTTGGCGAACTATTTGGTTGATATGAATTTTTGCTCGAGTCGTAAGCTCACCCGCCACGACAACCATGTTACTCTTAACAAGGGTTTCGCAAGCTACTCGCGATTTTGAGTCCTCGGCCAAACAAGCATCTAATATTGCATCTGAAATAGTATCACAAACTTTGTCGGGATGGCCTTCACCCACAGACTCTGATGAAAAAATAAAGGTTTTTGACATCCATTGACCATAAATCAGGTTATCATCGACGCAAGTAAAAATATTGATCCATCATGATATATTGATATTTTATTCAAAATTTTAATATTATGAATTCTCCATCTTATCTAAAGTTATTGTCACTGTTATCCGACCCTACTCGCTTGCGCATTCTTTACCTTCTCAGAGAACAAGAACTATCTGTTGCAGAGGTACAAGAATGTCTGCACCTAGGCCAATCTCGTATTTCCTCCCATTTGCGCCAACTCAAGGACATAGGATTATTAGAAGATAGAAGAGAAGGACAAAGGACTTATTATTCTTGGAATATTAGCTTCACAGAAAAAGTTCAAGAGGTCATTAACTTAGCCCTAAAAGCTGCTACCGAACTACCTGATAATCAAAAAGATAGCGAAGCATTGCAGCTTATTCTAAAAAAACGGAAAGCCCTTACAGAGAAATATTTTAATACATTAGCCGGACGTTTGGGGAAAAATTATTGTCCAGGACGATCTTGGGAGGCTATCGGCCATCTACTGCTAGAACTTATACCCTCAATTACCATTGCTGATTTGGGAGCCGGTGAAGGCCTACTTTCTCAACTTCTTGCCAACAGAGCCAAAAAAGTCATCGCTGTAGATAACTCAGCACGGATGGTAGAGGTGGGAGAACAGCTAGCCAAAGAAAATGGCATACATAATTTAGAATACCGTTTGGGAGACCTTGAAGCCCCCCCTATTCGAGCGGGCTCAATTGATCTAGTTATTCTTTGCCAAGCCCTTCATCATGCAGCGGAACCTGAAAAAGCCCTCCGAGCCGCTTATAAAATTCTAAAAACAGGAGGCCGACTCCTTGTTCTAGACTTGAATCAACACCAATTCGAAAAGGCTCGAACCCTCTATGCAGATACATGGCTGGGATTCGCCGAGTCAGATATCCAAAAAATGCTCGCCCGCGCTCATTTTGTAGATATTCACACTAATATTGTAGCAAAAGAAAACGAAAGCCCTTATTTCCAAACTCTACTGTGCTCCGCCAGAAAATAATATTATGCACATGCATCATAACTCACTGATACGTAAGCGTTTCAAATAGGCTGCTACCCAATTTCTACTCTTTATTTTACCAATCCGTCGCCGATTTATACCAAAGAAGATGAGTCTCTACCGATTAGTGCTGGTAGGACTATGTCCAGGTATGAATAAATACTATCTAAGAGCTCTAAACAAAGTCATTGCTCGTAGCTCATCACGCATGATTGGTCTAATCGTTGCGCTCAGCACTTTTATCATCATGATTGGTCCCATCCTTATCACTACTGCAAATAGTAATAAGGATCCGTCACTATCCTTTTTTGATCCCGCACGACCACTAGTGTTAACTGTAAATGAAATGGAGATATTCACAAAAAATTTAGAGGAGAAAATGAAGTCCGACTCGGACATCCATGACAATATTTGGGACCTCGAACCTGATACAGAAAAAAATCAGTCTATGGATCAATTATCTTTGCTCAATAATGAAGAAAACAAAATAAGCCTTAGAAAACGTATTCTCACCATCATTTTAGGTATTGTGCTATCACTTAGCTTGGGAGTTGTGACAGGACTTTTTCATCAGATTATTATACTTAAAAAGCGAGATCAAAAAGATCTACTCCGCCTATTAAATAGCCTGACATCACAGATTCCAGGTATGGTCTATCAATTTGAATTACGCAAGGATGGACGCAGACGCTTCCCATATACTTCTTGGGGCGTTCGTAAAATTCTTGGAATAAAGACAGATAGAATCCAACAAGACGCTGCTCCATTTTTCCAACGAGTGCACCCCGAGGATCTCAAGGCACTAGAAAAATCAATTGCAGACTCTGCCAACGAATTGGCTCCATGGAATCACTCTTTTCGTTACCGTTCGGATAAAGAAAATTACAAATGGTTGCAGGGTCAATCTGTCCCTGAACGCCTTAGTAATAAAAGCATCCTCTGGCATGGATTCATGACAGATATAAGCAAACGAAAAGAGCGTGAGTTACACTTGCAAGACAGTGAAGAACGCTGGTCTCTTGCCTTAGCTGGAACAAACGTGGGCGTGTGGGACTGGAATATCCAAACAGATACCATCTTTTTTTCTGAAAGATGGAAAGAAATGCTCGGATACAGTCCAGACGAAGTTATTCAAGCATACAGCGACTGGAAGTCTCTTATACATAAAGACGATGTCAAAGCATTTGTTCTCGATCTCAATGTGCATTTCCAGGGTTCCACCCAATTTTATGAAAGCACTCATAGAATGGTGCACTATAATGGTTCGGCTATCTGGGTTCTTAGCCGAGGCAAAGCCCATTTCGATGAAAATGGTAATCCAATCCGAATGGTTGGAACACAAACGGATATCACCCTCCAAAAACAAATGGAAAAACAAATCAAAGAAAACGAAAATCGACTTCGTGATGTTCTAGAAGCAGCTGGTGAATCTGTATGGGAAGTAGATTTAGATTTTCGTTATACCTATTTGAGTCAGTGCGTAGAAAAAGAAATAGGCTATACCCCTGAAGAACTGATGGGGAAAACCCCGTTTGAACTCATCTTAGAGGAAGATAAAGAGCGCATTACAAATTGGTTTATGCAAGCAGCAAAGGAGCGCATCAATTTTTCTAACCTGACATATCGTATTAAGTGTAAGAATGGGTCTATCCTGTGGCAAAAAGTAAGCGGGCTACCACTTTGTAATGAACAAGGAGCCTTAGTCGGGTACCGTGGGGCCTCCCTGGATATTACTCAAGCAAAAGAGGCCCAAGAAAAAATTCAACAGCTTAACGATCGTTTTCAATTTGCACAATCCACAGCAAAATTCGGAGTGTGGGATTATGACATTCTACGTGATCGACTTGAATGGGATGCCATCACTTTAGAGCTGTACGACATGCCTGCAGAAAAGTTTACAGGTAAACTCAATGTGTGGGAAAAAGCTCTTCACCCCGATGACCGTAATCAAGCTATGGAAGAAATGTCTCGCGCTATACAAGCAAAAAACAACTTCCATATCCAATTCCGTATCCTGGATCAAAAGCAACAAATACGCCATCTCAGGTTAGTAGCCAGGATATGTGAGAATAAAAGCGGACATCGGGAGAGATTGATAGGTATTACTTCTGATATTACTCATGACAAAGCAAATGAAGCATCCGTTCTAAAAGCAAAAGAGGAAGCGGAAGTTGCCAGTAAAGCCAAAAGTGAATTTCTGGCTATGATGAGTCACGAGATTAGAACACCTATGAACGGAATTATTGGGTTTAGCAAACTTTTAGCTAGCTCAGAACTAAACTCGGAACAACAAGATTATACCCGCACGATCGTCTCAAGTGCAGAGCTATTGTTAACCCTCATTAATGATATTCTAGATTATTCTAAGATTGAATCAGGAAAATTTGAACTCGAGTATCTACCTGTTGAGCCGAAAGCAATTGTAGAGGATGTCTATAAAATCTTGCTCCCTCAGGCCAAAGAAAAGTCACTTAAATTCGAATATAAAATCAGCTCCGATGTCCCAGGATACATTTCTTCCGATCCTATTCGCCTGCATCAAATCCTTCTAAACCTCGCCAATAACGCTATCAAATTCACTCAAAAAGGACATGTCAAAATAACCGTAAATTGCCATGAAAAATTAAAAGATACTCTAGCAATCTGTGTACAAGATACGGGCATTGGCATTGCTGATGACCGCCAGAACCTCCTCTTCAAACCCTTTAGCCAAACAGACTCCTCCAATGCACGGATATACGGAGGATCTGGCTTAGGTTTGGCTATTTGCTACAAGCTTACAGAACTTTTAGGAGGTAAAATTTGGGTTGAAACAGAAGTAGGAAAAGGAACTAGCTTCCATTTCACAATCAAGTATAGCCTGGTTTCCGTTGGCAAAAAGTCTATTCAAATCAGCAAGGAAACAAAGAAAAACTCTTCTAAAAACAGACCCAATAATCATATCAAAATTCTGCTAGCTGAAGATAATCCCGTTAATGCCAAGCTTGCCCAAATCCTTTTTAAACGCCTAGGTTATAAACTTACATGGGCAAAAAATGGCAAAGAGGCCGTAAAACAAGTAAAAGAGAATCAATTCGACCTAATTTTTATGGATGTTCAAATGCCGGAGATGGATGGCTACGAAGCCACTCAAAACATCCAAAAACTATACCAAAAAGATCATGACACGACTAGACCTGTTATCATCGCCATGACAGCAAATGCTATGAAGGGGGACCGTGAAAAGTGCTTAGATGCCGGTATGGATGAATATCTCACTAAGCCTATACAAGAGTCACAAGTTTCTGAGATGCTGCAAAAGTATCAAAATAATTAGGGTGTGCTCCTATTCTTGGAGTTAGAGCATTTTTTGAATTAATTTTAAACCTCCATGTTTGTCCTATGCCGGCCCAATCGAGGTATCCAGGAGATTGGAGGATTCATAGATTTTGCTACCTGATTGATCGCCTCATATCAAAACGGACTCCAGTACAAGGGACTAGACAGATCTCTAGAAGTTTCCACCGGTAAAACCAGAAAATAAGAGATTGGATGAGGCACTATTGCCCACCAATTAGAAAATGCATTAGTTGGGCCAATTTGTGATCCACTGAAGATAGATCTCATCTTGCAAATCGAGAGGAGTTTCCTTAAGACCAGCCGTCGACCAAAGATCAGGTTCAACCACATTGAAAAGAGACTTCTCACTTCTTTCACGGCTGTAATAATACCCATATGCCATCCTAAAAGGATCCTGTAAGTAAGAATCCACATCTGGACTTCCAACTTGCGAACCTTTAGGCTCAAAGTAGATAGTGACACCGGACTCCGCCGGTTCTAAGAAATTAGCGCCTTCTACTCCTCCCCTACATAACTCCGAAAATAAAAACATAGCACTTACAATATAATCATCGGGATTCCCTTGATAGATATCGCCTTGCAAAGGAATTTCTGTCATCACGGGATAATCTCCGTTGTCTAACTGGTAATTCTTTAATGCAAGAAATAACGCAGAAATCTCGGCGGAAGCTTGCCTCCTTAGTGCCATTTTTTTGACTGGACCGGCTGCACCTATAATAATTCCCATCAAAATAGCTATGACAACCATTGCCGCCATCACCTCCATAAGAGTGAACCCACTTCGCTTGGCAACCTCCCAGCCTATATTTTTGAGCCTCATAGAATTCTATTTCCAAGTCGCTATATATTTAGCCCTGACATCGCCATCAGCTCCTGTTGACCAAAAAGCCATCGAGGTATTCATGTAGACATCCTCCTCAAGATTTGGATTCAAACTAGGTACCAGAACACGATTATCATAATCCAAATCAAACACCATCAAGTATTCACGATTCCAAGGATCTACAAAAGTATCTGCATCCTCAGGGTTAACAGGAGGTCTAACATTATTGGCGTCCGGAGGTCCTTGTCTTAAATCTTTCAAATTAAACTCCATAAATGGAATTCTTCTGGGATTATCCATTTGCTTTGATTTCTCTTCAGTCCCGGTAAGCATATAATATAACATTCCAGCTTCTAGAATCTCATCGGGTTCAGGATTCTGTAGTGCGTAGACAGGCCATCTTCCATACTCCGTTTTATAGTTAGTCATAGCCACTTTTAACTGATTTACTACCACTCCGGCTTGCGCCTTTTTAGCCGCCTCGAAAGCAATGCCTACCCCTGGAATAGCTAACCCCATAAGAATCGCTACAATAGTCATCACGACCAGTAACTCTACCAGTGTAAAACCCGATCTTTTATCTCGTTTCATAACTCTCATTACCATCATTAGCAACTAATTTAACTTACTTGCACTTTGAGTGCCAGA
The DNA here is from genome assembly GCA_039192515.1 of Verrucomicrobiota bacterium. Lineage (NCBI taxonomy): Bacteria > Pseudomonadati > Verrucomicrobiota > Verrucomicrobiota bacterium. The sequence goes on from JBCCXA010000056.1 coordinate 14,336, forward strand.
CATTTCCTAATATTCTCTTTTTAAAACTATATAAGAGTCTCAAACCTGTTTACCCAAAAACTTCTCTTTTCAGGTCCCTGAAAACGGTAAGCTCTCCCCAATGTGCCCCTGACATTTTACGAGCGCCTGATGAACGTTTCTCATATGTGGGAGTGTTAGAAGTATCGAGTTTGTATTCTTTAGCCAATTGAGCGACCTGCTCTTTCTTTTTGATAAACCACTCATTGACAAAGTCCTTACTACCAAGCACTGCTCCATCACTCATGTATCTGACCCGACATCGTAATACCTCTTGAAGCGATAACTTACCTCCTTGTTCTATCACCTTCCTCACCTGC
>JBCCXA010000057.1 GCA_039192515.1 Verrucomicrobiota bacterium
GCAAATGCTTGTTGCAGGTAGAGAGTGTCGCCATCGGGACTGCCTGCGGGGTTGGAGGTGAAGGATGCGGCATCCTCGCCAACGATCACATCGGTGCGGAATCCAGCCTGAAGTTCGTTGTCATCGGTCAGAGGCTTCTCAAGGACGAGCTTCATTTGATTGAGGTTGAAGTCGCCTTCGGCATTGGCATCGCCACCCAGCCAACGGTGGCCCAGCGTGCCGGAGGTGAAGTTGTAGATGTATCCTGCATCGACATATCCGCTGAGGATGATTCCAGGTTGTTGGGTCTCTACATAACTGATCTCCTCGATGACTTCTTCGAGATCTTTGCTATTTGGGGCAGGCGCTCCAGCATTCAGCATGCTAGATAGGGATGACCCTAGCATTGCTGTTACCAATATTTTCTTCATTCTATTCATAGGCTTAGGACTCGTATCTCAATGATCCGTTTTCGGAGAAGAAAGTTTACCAAATAGTCCCTTCTTGGGCGCGTTACCTCCTAGTGCTAGGGCTATAGTTGTTGCATTAGAATCAAGCATACCAATATAGGTGCCTTCATATGTTTCAGGTTCGCCCATTGCATCGGAGAAGAGTGTGCCTCCAACACTCACTGTATGACTTTTGGATTGAACACCTTCTATGATGGCTCGGATGTTTTTGTCAGCAACGCTTGTTTCAACGAAAATGGATTTGATTTTGTTCTTTGCTATGAACTCCACTAGTTCATTGATATCTGATACTCCTGCTTCTGACTCTGTACTTAGACCTTGAGGTGCTTTTACCTCTATATCGTAGGCTCTTGCAAAATAGCCAAAAGCATCATGAGCCGTTATCAGGAAGCGTTGATCAGCAGGAATACTAGAAATGACCTTTTTGATATAAGCATCGAGTTCATTTAACTGAACTTGGTAGTCTTCTAAATTGTTCTTATAGTAAGCCGAGTTTTTGTTGTCAAATTCACATAGAGCACTGCAAACAACCGCCGTTGCTTGAGACCAGGCACTAACATCCATCCAAAGATGAGGATCAGGATATTCTCCAACTCCACCAGGATGTAGCAGATAACTTTCCGGTATTTCTTCTGTGACTGCATGGACTGGGATTCCTTTTCGAGCCATTTTTACAAATGCATCGGTCATGCGACCTTCCAACATAAGTCCAGCATAAAAGATTATGTCAGCCTGTAATAATTTATTCATATCATCGCGTGTAGGCTTATAAAGATGAGGATCAACACCTTCACCCATTAGAGCCATCACCTGAGCTTTATCACCCGCAACCTTAGTAACAATATCTGTGACCATGCCGCATGTTGTAACAATCGTGTAGGGGTATTTTATATTCTCTTGTGCTTCTGTAGGAATAGCCTTTGCGTTAAGGGCAAAAGTGATCAAAGTCGAGCTCAGAAGGAGTAATAGAATTGTCTTTAGTCGTGTTTTCATTATGTATGCCTTTCTTCAAATAATGGTGCATTGCTTTAGTTTTAAATAATAGTTATTTTGATCTATAATTATTTTGTAAAGCAATATTAGTTAGTGTCAACTAACTAATTAAAATTACAGTCCGGACTTTTTGCAATAGAGATAAAATCGTATACCTCGAGCCATAGTTCTTCTAGAAATTTGTTTTCATGATGATTTTAGTTGGCTTGATGCTTTTTCACTTCACAAAGTGCAGAGCTGCAAAAGACAATTATGAAGCATTTTACAAAAAGCCAAGTCCTTGTTTAGGATCCGAGAGGGAGAGGCGAGACTTTATATTATGCGGTTATCTCTAATCGATAATTCTAAGCGTTCGGAGGAAACCTCTTTCAAACCAACAATTTTCTGAAGGCTCTAAAGGCAAAAGTTGTTCATGAAATTACAACCGGTTATGCTCAGGTAACAATTTTTCATCGACAAGAGAATCTATCAGCTACACCGTATCATTATCAAAGGAGGCAAAGGTCTTATTTAAGAGATAGACTATAAAATAACCAAAGATTTATTTACCGTTTATTCTCTGACTGAGTAATAGAATCATATCAAGGCCGATAGGCTCAATTTGGGGATATTATCTTCGTAAAAAACCATGGTGGACGGCCTTCATGAATGGTTTAGAATTATAGTTATGAGCTATGAAGAAGTTTCTCTAAGGCCCTTTTTACCTCTTTGGACTTTAGGGCTTGCAGTCTTAAGTATTATGATTTTCTTATGCGGTCTAGTATTTCTTTTTAGTAGTTATATGATTAGAGGAAGGACTATGAAAAGGGTAAAAGCTTAGTTTTAGAAGGTTAGACTTCGGTCGATTAATATGCTTACTGGAATAATCAAAGAGTGAGAGCTATTTATAAAGTGGTGGTGCAATTTTGTGTATGTAGAAAATGATGCTTTTTATTGATGGGAGTGTAAACCCTAAAACTAAAATAGGTTATGGAGCGTATTTGATATGTTCTGAACGAGATGCGGACTTTGATGCATTAAAGAATCGTATCAAAACTAAATGCTTCAGGGAGACTTCCTCCAGTCGCTTGGAATTACAGACATTATTGTGGGCATTATCTAAATTATCGTACTCAAATATCAACCTATATACGGATTCTCAGAATATTATTAGTCTGGGTCGTAGAAAAGAGAGTTTGGAGAAAAATGAGTTTCGTTCAAAATCCGGTAGGATGCTAAAAAATCATGAATTATACCGAGCCTATTTTAGGTTGACTGAAGATCTGCATATATCCTTGAATCAAGTGGTAGGTCATAAGCCATCAAAGAATAAGAGTAAAATCGATAGATTATTTTCTTTAGTAGATAAAGCATCACGGAAAGCTAGTAAGTTAGCTATTTGTTCAGAGATGTTTACAGACAAGTATTTATAAGTTAGAAATATGAAACAACCTAGCTACAGAATGCGCTTACCTATTTCACGCACTTTACCTCTCCAAGGTTTCGCTCTGAGCCACCACAATCTTGAAGTTCTTTAATAAGAATGAAAATGGTCACATACACGATGATCTATACGATATTAGCGGTTTCATCTTGTTTAGCTGCCTCAGCTGTATTTGACTATGAAGACTTTGGTCCACAGTCAGCAGTTCATGAATTGATAGGCTCTCAATGGTATCAGTGGAAATCTTATGGAGATCCTGATCCAACAAATAAAGACAAGATAAAAGTCGTTGTCTATTGGGATGAGTCTCTGGATGAAATAAAGGCTAAATATCCTGTTTCCCCATCAGAGAAATCTGATTATAGATACCTCAAGTATTCTAAGGCGGTCTCACACCTCAATAGGCTTACAGAGAACTTTAGGGATTCAGGCATTAAAACTGATAGTTTGAATTCCACTTTAGAACGGTTACTGAAGCTTAAAAACAAACCTAAAGATTGAGGCTCTTTGCTAAAACTAAAACACATAGGTCCCTTCCTTGAACATTCCTACTGGCGATCGTTTTTAGAATAGTTTTCTTAAAGAGCAACATGTCACCGGAAGTGTCGAAGTAATAAGGTTCATTTTTGCGGTCTGTTTGAAAAAAAGTCATCTATTTTCCGGCGATATTACTCTGAATTCTTTGATTGAACCCGGATGATGCAGTAGAGGCTTAAAGATCTACGCAACATCTTGGCCCCAAGAAACATAGAGTCTCCTAGGGGTATTACCTTTTGAGAGCCACGCCCAGACGATGTGATTGATACATCTTGGTCGACTCTCTTTGCCAACTACCTCAGTCTTTTGCGCATGTCATTCAATTTCTATTGCATCACCCGTGTTGAACAAGTAATGCGTATATGCACTATATTTACTAAAAACAATCTAAATCAAACACTTGATTTAAAAGAGCGTTTGATTTAGATTGATGAAATGCCAACCGCTTACGTAGAGGATTTCGTTTCCAGAGGATCAGGTATTCCGGATACGAAGGATAAGATTTTACAGGTCGCCGAGGGGCTATTTGCAGAAAATGGTTTCAAAGCTACCTCACTGCGTATGATTACTAAAGCGGCGGAGGTAAATATCGCATCGGTGAATTATCATTTTGGCAGTAAGGATGACTTGATAATTGAGCTTATTAGGCAAGGGATTAGACCCCTAAACCAAGATAGGTTTAGGTTATTAGATGAGTTTGAGCAAGAAGCAAAAGAAAAGGGGGAAAGGCTTACGATTGAGCGAGTGCTGGAGGCATTTTATCGACCTGCTTTTACCTATTTCATACATGAAAGCAAAAGGAATTTTCTAAGAGTTTTGGGGAGGTGTTTATATGAAGATGGTGCCTACATGGATGAGATTATGGAGAAGGATTGGCAGCCACTATGTGAGCGCTTTTTAAAAGGTTTTTGCGCGGCCTTAGACATGCGTCCAGAGCATTTTCCTCAGTGGCGTTTTCATTTTGCTTTAGGCGCCATGATCCAGACTTTTAATCCAGTGACATTGGGTATGATTCAAGAAGTTGAACCAGAAAAACTTTTGAGCGAATTGATTGCTTTTTCTGCAGCGGGCATGCAGTCAGAACCCAAAAGAGGAGAGGCACTATGAGGCACGCTGGGGAGTTGATGATGGGAGGTGTTGTTTGTGCAATGCTGGTGAGTTGCGCTGTCACACCTCCGTATGAGCAACCTGAAATAGGAGCAAATATACCGGAGATGTGGGGAGCTGAGCATTTAGCTGAACATATTAGTGCTGGCTGGATTGCGTCGTTTGGAGATGAGAAGCTTAACCAGGTGGTGGTTGAGGCCTTGAAATCCAATCACAATTTAAAAGTTACAGCAGCGCGTCTTGGAGAGGCCCGAGAGGATGCTGTAATAGCAGGGGCAGGAATGATACCGCAGATAGATTTATCTACAGGTGGTGGTAAGGCTCAAACTCTTAGCAGAAATGATTTTTCCGACGATAGCTTTGACGGGTTTATCCGCAGTCGTTCCACAAGTTTAGGTCTTTCCTTAGATGTTTCATGGGAGTTAGACGTATGGGGGAGGATACGCTATGGACAAGAGGCGGCTATTGCTGAGATTCAAGCTTCAGGGTCTGATTATCTCGGTGCAGAATTATCACTAGCGGCTCAAACAGCCAAGGCTTGGTTTGCGGCGACGGAAGCGATGCTCCAATTGGAGTTGGCAAAAAAGACGGTCAATAGCCGCAATCAGACCTCTGAACTTGTTTTAGGGCGTTTCAAGAGAGGGATCGCAGAGACCCTCGATGTGCATTTAGCTCGTTCAGATGAAGCCTCCGCTGAAGCTTTAGTGGAGTCCGCAGAGATTGATGTGAAGATAACCTTGCGTGACCTAGAGGTTTTACTTGGAAGGTATCCCAGCGGGGTTGTAGAGGTGGCTCCTGATTTGACGGCAGTGCCACCACCAATTCCGGTTGGGGTTCCTGCGGATGTTTTGCAAAGGAGGCCTGACTTGATAGCAGCGGAAAGGCGAGTGGCTTCAGCTATAAAATTGCGATCCGAAGCTAAAGTCGCACGTTTGCCTCGCATTAGTCTTACAGCTTCTGGAGGCACCTCCAGCGATGCCTTGATGGATTTAGTCGATCCCAAATATAATGTGTGGAATTTTGCTGTGAATTTGCTTACGCCAATTATCGATGGGGGTAGGCTATCTGCAGAGGCTCGAAAGGCTGATAAGCAAGTGCAAGCTGCCGTGGCTAATTATGGGAATACAGCTTTAACAGCCTTCAATGAAGTGGAGACAGCTTTGACTAATGAGAGGCGTTTGCGCACGCAGGAGGAAAGGCTTATCTTAGCTGAGAAAGAATTATCAGAGGCGTTACGACTAGCCCAAGATCGTTATACACAGGGCCTTGAAGATATCCTGTTGGTTTTAGATACGGAGCGGCGAACGTTAACAGCTAAACGAGAGCTGTTGACGATACGTCGCATACGTCTGCAGAATCGCGTTGATTTACATCTGGCGTTAGGTGGAGATTTTCGCACGGAGGAGAATAAAGTAGATCCTAGGGTTTATAATCCGTCGATCGAACTAAGAGATTACTTATGAAAACAAAAATTCGAACAAAGCTTTGGTTACAGCTAGGACTAGTTGTTAGCCTTGTAATAGTGGCTTTTGTGGCTTGGCACACGATGAAGGCACTAGCGCCTGAACCTAAGAAGAAGCCTCGTGAAGTGCTTATTCCTGTCGTGGAAGCAATAGAAATAAACAAACAGACTGTGCGTTTAGAGATTCCTTCACAGGGAACCATTTTGCCGCGAACGCAAACAAATTTAGTGGCTGAGGTGTCTGGTAGAGTTGTGGAAATTTCCCCCTCTCTAGACGAGGGGGGTGCTTTCACTGAAGGAGAGATCTTGCTTGTGATTGATCCGAGGGATTATGAAATGGCGATGGTCCAAGCTGAAGCTGATTTAGCCTCCGCGGAGGCTGGTCTGGAGCAGGAAAAAGCTAGAGCCAAGCAAGCTAAGGAGGACTGGAGCCGTTTAGGAGATGGAGAACAACCTGCCTTGTCCGCAAGAATACCTCAATTGAAAGAGGCGCAAGCGAAGCTTAAATCCGCTTGGGCCATGTTGCAAAACGCCGAGACAAACCTAGAACGCACTCGCATTATTGCTCCTTATGATGGTAGAAGTCGGGAAAAATTTGCTGATATTGGACAGTTTCTTACAAGAGGAGCTCAGATAGCAGAGATTTTTGCTACAGACTATGCAGAGGTCAGATTGCCGTTACGGAATCAACAATTGGCCTTAGTTGACCTACCTTTTCAATATAAAAAGCAAAGCGAGAATGCTACAGAACCTTCTGTTTCCTTGAGTGCTAATTTCGGCAAGCGTGTTTTGGAGTGGGAAGGTAAGGTTGTAAGAACGGAAGCGGTCATGAATACGGAAGACCGCATGCTATATGCTATCGCTCGAATTGATGATCCCTATAATTTGGAGGGGAAGCATGAAGCTCCTTTACCCGTTGGCTTATTTGTAGAAGCCAAGATTGAGGGTGTTGAACTAAAAGATGTATTTGTCTTGCCTAAACTAGCACTCCGTGAAAATAACACGATTCACGTGGTTACTAAAGACTCCTCATTGGATATTGTTCAAGTGGATCCATTGCACACGGATACTTCTTATGTCTACATTGGTAGTAAACTTGAGGCGGGAAATCTTGTTTCGCTTAGTCCATTGGAGGCACCTGTAGTAGGCATGCAGCTAAGCATCAGATCAAGCGAGACAAAATCGGGTAAAAATAATCAAGTCAAAGTCGCACAAAGCCCTTCCGAAGAATGAAAACAGCAATCGCTTGGTTTATACACAATCCTGTGGCATCCAATTTATTTATGGGTGCTATCATCATTGCAGGATTTCTTAGTCTGCTGCGCATGAAGTTAGAAATCTTCCCAGAAACCGCAGTAGATACGGTCAAGGTAGATGTAGAGTATCCTGGCGCAACACCTTATGAAGTAGAGGATGGTATTTGCATAGCTATTGAGGAAGCCATTCAAGACTTGAATGGTATTAAGGAAGTTGTTTCAAGTTCTTCAGAAGGTTTGTGTCGAGTCTATATAGAAGCTGATTCCGGAAAAGATGTCCGTGAGTTACTGGATGATGTAAAAGTAAGGGTTGATGCGATCACTACTTTTCCTGAGGATGCTGAGCGTCCTATTATCGAAGAGATAACTATCAAAAACCAAGTGCTCAGTATAGCTGTTAGCTCTGATTCTGATGAGAAAAGTTTGCGGCGCATCGTTGATCAGGTTCGAGATGAGTTACTAGCCTACGAATATCAACCAACCTATTCGAACCCTATTGAAGGAATATTTGTTAAGGCACTTAATGTTATACAGGGGACTCCTAAAATTACTCAAGTTTCTCTAGCTAGTGTAAGACCTTACGAGATTGCTATAGAGGTTTCGGAGAAGGAATTAAGGAGATATAATTTAACTTTTGATGAAGTAGCTACTGCAGTTAGGAATTCCTCCCTGGATGTGCCAGGTGGAGCCATTAAAACAAATGCGGGCGAAATTTTATTGAGAACGGTGGGCCAGGCTTATACAGGCAAAGAGTTTGAAGACCTTGTTCTCATTAGCACGGAAGATGGCGGGCGTATCACGCTTGGGCAGGTGGCAACAGTCATAGATGGATTTGATGAGAGTAATATTAGGGCAACATTTGATAGCAAAAGGGCTGGAGTGGTTAATGTTTTCCGAACAGGAGACCAGAAGGCACTCGCAGTAGCTGAGGTCGCTAAGGCCTATGTGCAAGAAGCGCAGAGCAGAATGCCTCAAGGGGTATCACTCGAAGTATGGAAAGATGATTCTGTTTATTTGGAAGAGCGCATTGATCTGCTAGTTCGCAATGCTTTGCAAGGGTTGGTTCTAGTTCTGATTTGTTTGGCTTTGTTTCTACGAATAAATGTAGCTCTTTGGGTGACCCTTGGCATTCCCATCTCCTTTTTAGGGGCTTTCATCATTATGTCGTTGATAGGTGTTTCTATTAATATGATTTCTCTCTTTGCATTGATTCTTGTTTTAGGAATTGTTGTCGATGACGCGATTGTAGTCGGGGAAAGTGTTTATACTCATAGTGAAAGGTATGGTAGTGGTACGAAGTCTGCGTTGAGTGGAACAATGCAGGTTGCAGTTCCCGTAACTTTTTCTATTTTGACGACCATAGCTGCTTTCTGGCCTATGCTCGGCATCCCGGGAGTAGCTGGAAAAATTTGGGGAGTGATCCCCATGACTGTCATACCTGCTTTAATTTTCTCTATGATTGAATCCAAACTGATATTGCCCTCACACTTGTCTCACCTTAAGACTGATGCACCGCAAGGACCGACAGAAAGTTTGTCAGGACTTTGGAATTGGGTCCGAGGCTTCTTTTCGAATGGGTTGGATTTATTTATACGGCGCATCTATCGAAAAATGATTTTTTGGGCAACACAGTATCGTTATGCCACTCTAGCTCTTTTTATCTTTTTGTTAGCATCTTCGGTTGGGTTGGTTTCATCTGGCTTGATTAGATTTGTTTTCTTTCCTGTGGTGCCTGCGGATTTTGTAATAGCTCGTTTGGAGATGCCATTGGGAACTTCCTTTGAGCAGACACAAAAAGGAGTGCGCCAGATAGAGGAAGCTGCCTTGAGGCTCAGAGATGAGTTAAGAGCTGTTAGTGGTAATAGCGAGAGTGGTTTTAGTCACATAATGGCCACGGCCGGTGACCAGCCATTTACCGGAGCCTTTGAGTTGAATTTAAATTCAGGCCAGTCTCATTTGGGAGAAGTGACTGTTGAATTAAAACCTGCGAGAACTAGAAAAATTTCTAGTGCAGAGGTGGAAAGGCGTTGGCGCGACTTAACTGGAGAAGTTCCCGGAGCAGTAGCATTAGGTTTTACTTCTAAACTTCAGGATGTTGGGGATCCTATTGATATTCAATTTACTGGACGCAACTTTGAGGACTTAAAAAAAATCGCTGTCTTAACCAAGGAGCAATTAAAAACATATCAAGGCACCTTTGATATATCAGATAATTTTCGTGAAGGGAAAAGAGAAATTCAACTAGATATCAAGGAGTCAGCGGAAGTATTAGGAGTTAATTTATCTGACTTGGGGCGCCAAGTCAGACAAGCATTTTACGGAGAAGAGGCGCAGCGAATACAGCGCGGGCGGGATGAGATCAAAGTTATGGTTCGATATCCTCTAGAGGAAAGGCAATCCCTAGAAAATTTGCAAGAGCTACGCATACGCACGGGCTCTGAATCCGCAATCCCTTTTAGTCAAGTAGCAGAGGCAAAATTTGGACGCGGTTTTTCTACTATAACACGAGTTGACAGACAAAGAGCTATCAATGTGACAGCTGATGTTGACAATACAATAGGGAATTCTCGGGAAATTCTAGGCAATCTAGAAAAAGAGTTTTTTCCAAAACTTTTAAAGGACTATCCAGATGTGGCATATACTTTGGAGGGGCAAAGTGGTGAACAGAGAGATACTATCGGAGGGCTTGCTGTTGGCGCTATCTTTGCGTTTTTTGCAATCTATGCTTTGATGGCTATACCTTTTAAATCTTATGCAAAGCCAATCATTATGATGTCAGCTATTCCGTTCAGCTTAGTTGGAGCTATAGCAGGGCATATGCTACTTGGTATGCCTATTAGTATGTTATCCATTTGTGGCATGGTTGCCTTAACAGGTGTTGTGGTGAATGATGGTTTGGTTTTAGTTGATCATATCAATAAAAACGTTTGGAAAGGTTTACCCGTGCTTATGTCCGTTCGCAAAGCTGGAGTGGCGCGTTTTCGGGCTATTCTCTTAACGTCCTTAACAACATATGTAGGCCTTGTTCCACTATTATCAGAAACGAGCACTCAAGCGCAATTCTTAAAGCCTATGGCAACATCATTGGCCTACGGAGTTTTATTTGCAACCATGTTGAACCTTATCCTAGTCCCTTGTGTTTACCTTATTTTACAAGACATCATGGGATTCGTTCGCCGTTTATTGGGTATAGATAAGCAAAATGGGCGCCAGCTTCAAAAAGATTTGGAATTAGGAAAAGAGCTTTCAGTGCACTAACAAATAGCACTTTCTCGCTTTCGCTTTAGGTATTTCCATAACGCAGTATTGCGTTGGTAAGCCTCTGACAAGCCCATCTAGCGTTGTCTGGGTTAACCCAGTATATGTAATAGAAGTTTAACCAGATCCGTAAAAATTTGAGCTACCTAGATATAGATTATCTTAGAGAGTATCAATCTGTTATATAAATAACTCAAAGAAGGTCTCTTACTCAAGGAAATCTGTGAAGATGACTTCGTTTTGTGGAAGCCGCCCTGGATCGGCAGGAGTTTCAAGAGGATAACCACAGGGCAAGACTAGAGCAATGGCAATATCTGGGTCATCTCCGGCACCAATGATTTCTTTCACACCTTTTTCATCCCAGCCATTCATGAAACAAGTACCTAGACCGTAGGCCTCGGCAGCTAGGGCAGTGTGGGTAGCAGAGATCATAGCGTCTTTGATAGCGTATTCTCTTTCCTTATCTCCAAGAGCAGCCTGGAACCCAGGAGCGCTTTCGCGAATGAAACCCGCAAATTTATCAGGCCAAGCTCCTTTTTCTTGAGCTGTTGAGATAACCTTGTCCATTTTTTGTTCCCAACCGCGAATGGATGCAGCATATACAAATACAACGGGTGCTTGAGTAATTTGTTTTTGATGCCAGGCAACCGCAGCTAATTTTTCTTTTTGTTCCCGAGATTTGAGCATGATGACACGTGTCGGTTGGAAATTCCAGCTACTAGGTGCGTTGATAGTGCTCTCCATAATAGAGCTAAGTATCTTATCATCAATAGGATCTGGCTTAAAAGCTTTGATGGAACGACGTTTTTTTATGGCTTCACTAACGGGTAATTCTGGCATGTTCTGAGACTCCTTTTCTTAATAAATTCACGCTAAAAATATACCCAATAAGACAAAATTAAAATTTTTTAATATTTTTTTTAAAAAATTGAACGTTAATTGAACAAGCGTGTCCAATTATATAGAACGCAATTTATTAATTATTCATGACCTCCTTTGGGTTTAGGGCGTGCCTCTTAGTTAAGATGCACGCCCTTTTTTATTTGCCACTGCATTTTCTAGTGAAATTGCGACAGTGCCTTATCCAATCTTTCATTCTTTGCTTTCACCGGTGAAAGCCTCAAGAGAGATCTGTGTATTCCTTTGGCGCTGACATCAGGGGATCAATTCAGCAGAACACTTTATGAATACTTCAATCACCTGGATACTTACTTGAACAGGAGTATGACAACACTGCTCTAGGATTTGTTACGATTCTGGCAGAATACATAAGTTATTCATTATAAGGCAGATCTCTATCTCCTTTCAGTCCGCTACTCGACGAGAACGGAGAATTTATTGAGTGTAAAAAGGAATTTGCTAGAGTTTCATTGCAACGCAATTAGTTGGAACTAATATACAAATTCTTATGGGAGCAACTTTTCCTGCAAATTTGGTGATGTATGAGCTTGCTCTGGATAGCGCCTTTCAAGAATTGCTTGAAGGCACCATTGAATCCATGCCAGATATCCAGCAGCAGCAGATAGAAGATGCCTATTTTAAAAGACTGGCTCCTTTGGATTTTGCTGCCCAATGCCTCAATGAAGCGCAGTGGAAGGCGGAAGCAGAAGATCGATCAAATAGGGGAAGGGGAGAGGAATCAAAAGAAATCACTGAGGATCTTACAGGTGAGCTTTTTTAGCTTATGCACCTCTAATACCTGCCGTGATTGTCTAAAAGTCCCTTGGCGCTTAGATCTCTACTGATATCAGAGGATCAATCCGGCGGAAAAATCTATGAATACTTCAGTTCCCTTGATACCCCGTTTGAACCGGGGTATCACAAAGTGAATATTTAAAATTTAATTCAAAAATGCTTTAAATACAAAGGTGCGTAGAGACCCATCAGCCTCTGCCCACAGCACGTTTTCTCAGCACTACCAAAGTGACGAGACCTACACCAATAAGGAAATAAGTAGAAGGCTCGGGAACTGCTTCATAAGAAATCGTATAGTCCACTACTGTGGGATCTGTTTCCTGTATCCAAAAGGAGTGAGATCCAGCTTCTAGGGAAGTCAGTCCGAGGTCCGTCAGTAAATTGACAGTTGATGAATCAAATAAACTTCTGGCATCGATATCTTCGCGCTCTTGTCCGCTAAAGCCTACACCAGCCTTGTAAGCTAAAAAACTACCTCTGCCGGCTGGGTTTGGTGCAGTGAAGTAATTATCTATGGTAATGGTGTTGATGCTGAGACCAAATGGAATGGTCAGAGTAAAATAATCTGCATCGGAACCATCTGTAGCGCCAGTATCCCCATTTTCACCAACACTACCAATAATGGTATTAATTCCAGGACCTACTACGAGTAATTCTGGGCTTGATGGGGTGCCAGATAAGTCGCCTGATACAAGTTCGCTATAAATAACCGCAGCTTGTGAATGCGACGAAATGAGGCACGTGTAAAGTGCTATGAGAGCGACCGTAGATAAAGAATTCATATGTATTTTCGTGATGATAGAGTTCATCCCCAATACGGGGCTGAGTGTAGATTGCCATGCCTTAGTGGCTTTTGCTGATTTTGGTAGGGTATCTTTTTGCATGTTTTGATCCTTTCTTTTTTGTTGTTTTTTAGTGTTTCGCAAAAGTAGAGATCTTAGCTGGATCATAATCGCTATCTTTAATTTTTACTATTCTTAGGGTCACCAGGATGAACAGGCCAAGTCCTAACAAGAAAAGAGTAGAGGGCTCAGGAATGACGGCATGGATTCCAGGATCTGTATTAGCTAGAATCAGTGCTAGCTCCTCAATATCATCACCTGTTTCAAGTGCATTTATGCCACCAAAAGTCCATTCGCTTGGATTGAAAATACCAGAGGCGCTTAATACATTAGGATTTCTGAAAGCATACGAGTCAGTATATTCCCAGGATTCACCTGTGCCGTCCGTTCCGATTACTCCATAGAGATCAACTAGGGTGGCATCAGAACCATCTCCACTAGCGGGTCCTAAGAAAAGAGCAATAACGTCATTCCCGTTCACAAAACCACCAAGATCATCGTTGTCGGGATTAAATCCATAAACGTCAAAGAAGGTGCCAATGCCTGGGGAGTCGCCATTCTCATAAGAGACAACGTAAGACTCACCAGCACTTAGAAAGCCTGATAGAACTAAGGAAGAGCCGTTGTTTAGGTTTGTTCCACCATTGTTATAATTGCCAATACTGTATAAAGATAAATCAACACTGCTAGTGCTGACATTAGTCAGCTCAACATACTTGGGAAGGCCACCCGGTAAGGGCGCATCTACGACCTCTGAAATAATCAGTTGTGCTTGCCCGAAGTGACTCAAGCCACAGGCTAAAAGACTAATAGATAAAAGTTTTTTGACCATGTTTATTCCTCAAATACGATTCCTAATACGCTCTTCCAGAGTGGCTCGCAAAAATACCTTTACGTTGTGACAATGCCTCAAATCGATAATGATCGACACAGCAATTTGTAATCATTATTTGTTGTGGTTCAATCTAAGTACTAATTTATTTTGTTTCAAGTTA
>JBCCXA010000058.1 GCA_039192515.1 Verrucomicrobiota bacterium
CCTGAAGACGAGGATCTATTGGAAGTAGCCTTAGATATTATTAGAGCTAGAACTCTAGCAATATTGAGACAGTTTAATGATGATCTGGTCCGAAAGAGTAGTGTTATCAGCTTTTTAGCAGAAGCAGAGATAGTTAGTAAGTTACAACTCAATCTTAAAGATGCTCAACTTGATGGCGTTGAGCTTACTGAGATTTCTCTCCAGAAAGCCCAGCTTGAAGCAGTGAGTTTCAAGAATGCTCACCTTGAAAAGGCTCACTTTGAAGGGGCTAACTTAAGAAAAGCTCAATTTGAAAGAGCAAATCTTAAGGATGCATATTTTCAAGATGCCCATCTTAATGGAGCAAATTTTAGATTTGCAAATCTTGAAGATGCTCACCTATATAATGCGAGGCTTGAAGGGGCTCATCTTGAGGGTGCAAACCTTACGAATGCTCGTCTTAAAGAAGCTACTTTTGATTATTCGGATCTCAAGGGAGCAAATCTGCAAGAAGTACATCTTCAAGGAGCCCATCTTAAAGATGTAAATCTTGAAAATGCAAATCTTCGAGGCGCTAATCTTCAGGATGCAGATTTAGACCGAGTGAATCTTAAGAACATTCAGTTTGACGATAAAACAGTTTGGCCAGATAAGAGCAAAATGGCTACAGCAAACAATATTTCAGATGACTTAAAAGTTCGGCTCGATCTTATTGATAGCTCCTTGTCAAAAGATCTAACTGTTTAGGAAGTGCGGAATTCCTATTCTAAAAACAATGACTCTTTCAAGCGATATCAATCGGACTAAGTTACTTGCTCATTTAAGAGAATTTGGTAAGGGCAATACTGATGATCGACTTCTAATTTGGAAGTCATCCTGGGAGGATTCAAAGGGAAAAGGTGTCCGTATTGCGTTGTTAGATGGTGGCTATAAATGGAATCATCCAGTTTTTTCTGGGATAGACATTATTGCAAAAGATTTGACAGGTGGCGGGAGCTTAGCAGACAGTACGGGCCATGGTTCCCAGATGCTATCCCTCTTAGTCGGTCGTTTTGGCTTAGTTCCAGATGCTAAGATCTTCTTAGGAAAGGTTCTAAAGTCGTCATCAGTTAGTAACGTTGAGCGTTATATCACCCATGGCATTTATTGGGCCATTAAGCAGCAAGTGGATATCTTAGCGTTGCCCCTGGGCCGGACTCGCCCATCTCGTCTAATCGAAGCTGCGGTACAGTCCGCTGCCAAAGATGGTATTCAAGTATTCGCGGCGGCCGGAAATCTGGGACCGAGCCAGTTACTGTTTCCAGCAAGCCTTCCTGGTATTAGGTCAGTAACAGGTGCTGATATGTCTGGGACGATTCTAGCGGAGTGTTCGCAGGGTGTAGGAGTGGATTGTATTGCATTGGGTCAAGTTCCTTCCATTACTGCTGCTTCAGGAGGGGCATTAACTCAAGGTTCTTCCCCAGCAACGGTAATAGCAGCCGCCACTTCAGCTTTAGAAATGGCAGCTGCTATTAGCTATTCTTCATAGGTGAAGGTAGAAAGAATTTCCTCGCTATTGATCGCAAGAAATGTATCTAAGTGAATAGAAAGCCAACTGAGAGCTGTTGCACTGCCTAAAGATGTTGTTGCAAAGCCAATAGCTTTTGCCAGGGCTCCCAACCGGGGGTGAATTGTCATGCTGTATATTTCACTTAGCTCAGGATAATCATTATGGATAAGCTGTAAGGTCTTTTTTGTCTCTTCTATTAATGCGAGAATATTATCTCTCGTCCATAGACCACGTTGTATTTGCCAGCTACGAATGTAGGCAATGTAGCAATCTTGGTCATTTTCAGCTGCAATTTTGATTGGGTCTTTGTCTGTAGAGGAAAACTGACTAAGATGAAGACTTTCAGCAGGGTCTAAACAAAATTGACGTTCTGATTCGGGATCAACTGGCATAATCGTTAAGAAGCCAATGGCTTCTTTGTCTGATGCACGTCTAATGACTCGCATTCCTTTTGGGTAACGCTTAGACCAATTTCGTAAACCACGCCTGATATTGAACTCTAGTTCAGCCTCGGAGACGTTTGGATTAATGCTGTACAGTTCTTTCAATGCTTTCGTGACAGGTAGTATATCCCTGCGGCGATCAAACTCATCGGCATAAACTGTATCTTCTGGATCTATATTCGGTAGCTCGAATTCGCTTGGTATATTTAGCGTGATTTCTGTTTTAGTACCTTCAAATCGTTGGTATTGAATCAATTTATCTCTCTTATCATCTGCAAATTTTTTAAGCATAAGCCCCGCAGCACGAGGTGTTCCACCGTCTTCCTTTTCGGCGTAGAACAGCTTACATGCATCATCCTGAGAAAAAGGAAAAGGGAAGTTATAGAGATTATTATCTAACGTTTGAATGGGCTCATAGGGAGGTCCTTTTCGTTTGAGGTAGGCGTATCCCCACAATTTAACGAAATATTTGGCTTGAATAGGGCTTAGGTTTCGTTGTCCAGTAATGTGCCGAGCATAGCGTTTTTGGCGATCAGGCGGAAACCATATTGCGACTTCTTCAGGGGTGAGCACACCAATCATAGTGACGAATTCTCCACGGAATCGAAATAAGGGGATTTATCTAAAAGTTCATACCACTTCATACTAGATCACTCTAGATCTATTCGCTACTAACTAATAGTAGTAGTACACCTCATTTTTACAGGCAGATTGGATGCCTGTAAAAAGCTTCAAACCTTTATTTTTCAGTTCTTATAGATGAGGGTGTCCACCTTTAAGAACGGCATATATCTTATTAATCGTAATGAGTCGGACCAAAGGAAATTGATTGTTTGCTCTTGGTTTGCGCTGATTTGAAACGTTCAGCATCCCAACTCATTGCATGTACTGTTTAATAATCAGGGATTTATTACCGTGCAAATAGCTATCGCTAGTCGATCTGACCCGGCAAATTCATTACCGGATACAGTCTTCTACAATGATGATTCACAGGATTCCGCATCCTTATCAGATTTTCCTAATACTCAGGATTATCTGGCAGCTTTTAAGATGTTTCTGGGGCACTTGCAGCCTTCTCAAGGCTTCCTTTTACTTGATAAGTCAGGTCAGCTTATTCAGAGTACCGCTAAAGCTCGACAGCTCTGTCTATTGCTACAAGCGGAGAGGCAGTCAGCTAGTCAGCAATCCATTTCATTGCCTTATCAGGTTATAAAGCTTTATGAGCTTCTAATGGATAGCCGTATTGAGTTTCCAGGACAGCCGTTGCAGATGTTTGAAAAAGTTATGCTGGATAACGGTGTCCAAATTTCTATCAATGCTGAATGGGTTTATCTGGGGGATAACCTTTCGCACTGTCTTTTGGTGAAGCTTGAAAACGTTAGCCAAACCATGAATCAGCGGGCATTGTGTGATGCGTGCCGATACAACTTTACTCCGCGTGAAATTGAAGTCTGGGCGCTTTGCCTTCAGGGGCTATCCCGTAGTCAAATTAGTCAGCGGCTTTTCATAACTATGAACACCGTTGTCAAGCACATGAAGAGTATTCGTGGTAAGCGTGGCAGTACTATCATCTGATAGGGGGCTGTAAGTTAGTGGTGGTTGTACTACTTAGTGTGACCACCGCTAGTTTGTCAGAATACTTTCGTGAATATAGTCCAATTGCGTAAGTGTCTTAGCAAGAAGTGATTAATTTTGCTCGTCACTTTACAGTGATTATCGCAAGGGGATAGTTATTTGAAGTATGTTTTTATACTTCAAATTTAAGGGCTCAAGATAAATAACTGAAGTCTTTTGATTAGACCTTAGAGTACCCTTCATGGGGGACTGTGTATCAAAGAGTAAATTGACTAGGATATTAAGTGTCCAACTTACGAAGAGTGACTTGGATGTAAGGTTCTCTCATCCATCATTCTCATGAAATTCAGTTTTGACTAATTTTTTAGTCATATCCTATTGGTGAGGAAAACGATCAATGTCTAAAGTAATTATTGCAGTCCATGGGCGTGACATTAAGCCTAAAGAGGATTTGTATAAGGATATTTGGAAGAAAGCAATTAATGAGGGATTGTCCAAGCAGTATGGTTATGAGTTAGGTAATGATATTGCTTTTGAGATGGCGTATTATTCTGATATTGCTTTTGAAGAGGCAAGTAATGACCTGACATATCAGCCTGCTAAAGATGGATCTATTAGAAGATATGAGGAAGCAAAAATAAACTTTCTCCATAGAATTGGGGAGGATTCATTTGATGTACTCATTGAGAAAACTAGACATGCCGTTTCTGATGATGTCGCAGCATTTTTAGAGAAAAAAGGGGGATGGCTGCTTTATCAAGCCTTAGATTTCTTCCTTTTCAAGCGAGAGGGAGGAATTCTTGACGGAGCTTTTAATACAGGAATGAAAGATTTGAGTGATTATTTCTCAGATCCAAAGCGTAAATCAAAGGTAATGCAAACTCTCAAGGATGATCTTATTGCACATCGGGATAAAGAGATATTTTTAGTATCTCACTCAATGGGCTCTATTATCGCATATGAAGTTTTGCGTGAGATAGGTCGAGATGAAACACTGCCACCTATAAAGGTAGAGCATTTAGTTACTTTGGGCTCTCCACTGGGTTATTTGTTTATTAAGAGCAAGCTCTTACAATCTAATCACGGCAAGCTAAGAACTCCTTCTTGTGTAAATAATTGGCAGAATTTCTCAGATCCTCGTGATCCTGTATGTTTCGACGTCAATTTATCAAACGACTATAGTCCAAACAGTAGCAATGTTGCTGTAAAAGATGTTCTCATTGCCAGTGACAAAAATGATGATCCTCATCATATTCTTGGTTATTTGAGAGCACCTGAATTCAGTCAGTATTTGCATAGCTTTTTGTAAAGCTTTTGGGCAAAGAATGGCGAATGCTATTCCGTATTCCTCCTTCTTTGCCTAAGCAAAGTTCTATCAAACCTAGCGGTTTAATTGACCATGCCTAATAGTCCACATAGAAGAAGATTGGGTTCTTCCCATTCTAATCAGTATGTAGTAAGAAGATCTACAACTAACCATAATGATCGTGCATGGCGTTGGGGGCGATTGAATCGTTTTAATTCAATACCAAAGCCACTAGTATCATCAGAACCAAAAGAGCCAAGGCCACTAGCACGATCCAACTTTTCTGAAAGTGCTAATACCAGTTCTAGTTCTCCAAATTATTTAGCTATTTGTCTTGGGTGTATTTTGTTTCTGTCGTCTATAGTTTATTTAGGGTTTTACATAACGACCCTAATTTCTCCTCCAGTTGAACAACCTATTCGTACAGAGAGTAATCTCTAGTTTGTCGATTTCTACAGGAGCTAAAAAAGTGAGTAGTATTTGATGCTGGGGTAGTTGATTAGACTAAGTTGAATAAACTCTCGAAACTTTACGGTTGTCGAGAGTTTTTAACCTCTTTATAGAGAAACTCAGGGGCAAAATCAGCACCATTAGGCCAGCCTATGGACGATCCGACGATTTGAAGTTGCTGGAAATATTTTGGATCTTTGAGCGGGATAAAAATTTCCCCATATAGTAGTGGTTCTAGGTCGATTTCCCCTGTTGTCCCATCAAGGAACGTAAGGTGAATAGTGTATTTTTCTTTTATTTTTACCTCAATGACTTTCCAGTTATGCATTTGTGACTAAGTTAGCGGTTCTATCCTGTGTAACTGTTTACGGTTAGCGGCTCTTTCCCAGTTTTGCCGTAATTCTTCTCTGTGCTCCATCGCCCATTCCATGACAAGATTTTTTGCTCTTCTTGGGAAGTTACCTTCCATGATTTCAAGGGTATTTATATTTACTAAAATCTCATTCGAGCCATATTCCGCATGAAAGTGCGGTGGCGAATGATCATTAAAGTACATGTAAATCACAATCCCTAAGAACCTGCATATCTCAGGCATACCAGACCTTTGTAAATATATTATCGGTTATTTTCGTCTGAGGGAATCAATAAAACATTAGAATCATTGCTGCAACTGGTCTGTAATCTCAGTGCAATGGTGATGCAACAGTTTTTTCTGTGTCACCATGGGTGAATGGTTGCAACTCTTTCGCGTTTAACTAGAGGCCATGCCCACTACTACACAGGGGGCACAAATATCATCGATGAGCCAGAGCATGAACAGGCTCAGCCGATGACTCGTTTTGCTGGCTCCGGGGCTCAGTACCTCGGTATTGATGAGGATAGGGTAACGGCTGACGATCCACGGGTGAAGAAACTCTTTGAAGGAATGAGTCCCGATGGTGAGTATCAGCTTCGGCGGATGCAGGATCGGCAGCGGACGAACCATAAAACCGGGGAAAAGGAGACGTTAAAGGCCCGTCCTGCCTATGACCATGTGCTCAATGCCCCCAAGAGCTTCTCCCTGGCCTACGCCTTTGGTACTGATGAGCAGCGGGCGGAACTGCTTATCTGCCATCAACGGGCCACCCAGGACGTTATGGACTACCTTTCAGAACGTGCTACTACTCGCACTGGGGCAGCGGGTAAAAATCAGGAGCCGGTGCAGCCAGTATTTCTTATTGCAGATCACGATACCAATAGGGCTAATGAGCCCCACCTCCATGCTCATCTAGTGCAGTTCAACTTTGGGCTCCGTGAAAACGGTAAGTGGGGGGCACTGGATGCAACGCATAATTTTCATGATCACCATAGGATAGGGGGGATATACCTTGGTTCTCTCGAACGTGAGTTACATGATCGGAACGTTCAAACCCGTGAGGTTGAGCTACGGCATGGGAAATCCTTTGAGTTGGTAGCCGTTGATAAAGAGCTTGTAGACGAATTTTCCACTAGATCAAAACAGTCGAAGGCCCACCTAAAGGAGCAGCAGATTGAACCTACGGGAAAGGCGATGCATATCGCTGTACTGGATACCCGTGAGGTAAAGCGTCCACCGGTGGATAAGGGCCAGCTTCAGACAGAGTGGCAGCAACGAGCAGATAAAGCCGGTGGCTATTCCCCAGGTGATTTAGAGATGCAGATAACCCCATCACGGGAACAGGCCCCACCCAAGGGGCAACGGGGACACCTGGTGGACCTTAAGCCGGTTCGTTACTCGGTGGAAACGGCTACGCAAGCAGACATGAATAGAGCTGCAACTCAGATGAAATTAGAGGCAATGAAGAATGCTGCTAAGGAGCGGGCTAAAGCAGTATTGGATCAAGCCGTGGCAGCACGTCAGAAAGTGCATGAGCTTCGGCAGTCGCTACACTCAAAGCAGTTGCAACGCTTTCGTGCAGTAATGAGGGCTTCAAATCCAGAGGTTAAAAGAGAGTTGGTGAAAGACTCCATTGGGCGTAAATCCCTAGAAGATAGAAGGGCTGACAGGATTGCAAAGGAAGCCATTGCTGATAGGGTCCAGGGGAAGGAGAAGCCCCGTGAAACCATGGCAGGTGAGGTCAGCAGAGGGGAGCGGGCAGTAAGAACAACAGAGGTAGGAAACGTTGTTGCTGATGAGTTTCTAAAGGTGAAATATGGGAACCCGAAAGCGCAATACAGGAGAGTGGATCGCTCTCTGCTCGGCAGTAGTGAGAAGCAAAAAGCAGTAGTGAAGATGAAAGGCTCTGAAGTGCTTCGAGCGGTGGATAAAAAGTCTGCTGACTCTCAAGAGGTTCGAGAAAAGAAGGGCTATACACAGGTGAAGGGGGTTGCTCAGGGAAGATAGAGAGATTGATTGATAGGCTTATTCATGTGAATTTATTCTCATGAAAATCATAAAAACAAAAGCTACAGTCAATGCGGATGGGCAACTAGAAGTGAACGTGAAAACGTCCTTAACTGCCGGTGTTTTTGATGTTGAAATAGCGGTGCCATCTTTGCAGACTAAGAAGAATAATTACGACTTTTCAGACTTAGTTGGTCGGCTCAAATGGAGCGGGGATCCTGTGGCTGAGCAGAGAAGGATTAGAGATGAATGGTAGTAACTGTAATCAAGCTATCAACGTATCCTTCACTGAATCAAAGTTAGTCGTGTATCTGGTTGATGGTCGTGAGCTGCATGTTCCCCTCTGTTGGTTTCCCCGTCTAAATTCGGCTACAAAGGAGCAGCAAAATCAATGGAGATTGATAGGGAATGGTCTTGGTATTCACTGGGAATCTGCTGATGAAGATATCAGCGTTTCTGGCTTATTACGTGGTGAGAGAGCCCCGGATTAAGGCTCTACTTTTTCTGGAAATCCATCCATATTATTTTTAGGGGTCATTCCCTGTTTTTTCATCCATTCTTCTAGCTGGTAAAGCTGCCTTATCCCTTCTAGAACCTTGTGGTACTCGGTCATATTGTCCTCAAATCCAAGGAGAATTATTTTATCTCCAGCGGTCTTATGATGGACTTTTTTTAGGATTCGTTCAGCATGATGGTGTTTTGCTTGTACGAGGTAAGATTCAGCGAGTCCAATGATGCAACGGTTCACAATATCTGGGCCTATCCAGGGGGTTTTTTCTGAAACTTCAACTACCTCAAGATAGGTTTCTACTGCATTCTCATCATCTTGTATTCCGAAGTAGGTCATTGCTAAATGGCCTAGTAGCTGAGTAACTACCTGGTGATAGTCTCCATAAACGCTCTTATATAGCTTGAGGGCAATTTTGAACGATAGGATCGTCTTTTCCCAATCCTGGGCAAGGTGATAGATGATACCAAGGCTATAGAAGCAGGATGCAAATTCTTCCGCCTTTGATGCTTGGGGAAAGTGTTTGATTAACTGTATAGCTTTTATCCTCATGCGCTCAGCATCAGCAAACAGTGATAGGGAGAGGTAAGTGGTAGATATTTTTCCTATGCAGAGATACTTAAAGTAATTTGTATTAGCGTTTTCTTCAGGCTGTTGATTGATTATTTCTAGGCTTCTCTTAAGAATTAGCAGGGCTTTTTTGAAGCGTTCTTGAGATATATATATATCGGCTAAAAGTACGAATGTCTTAGTAAGGATTAGTGCATTAACGCCAAACGTAACTTTTTGTATTTCTAGAGATTCTAAAAGACATGCCTCTGCCCGTTTGAGCATTTCGGCCTTATTCACAAGATTCCTTTTGGTATAACTTTCCCCGATAAAGTAGAGCGTTTCTGCAACCTTTATATGGTCTTCTCCATACTCTTTTTTATGAATAAGTAGAGCGGTTTCAAAGTATTGATTAACCTTATTGTTATAGAGAGATAGTTCAGTTCTTACCCGTTCCCCCTTGATGAGGAATTCATAGAACTGTGCTGCTGCTGTGTAAAATATCCCCCTATTTTCAGCACTGGTTGAGGCAATCTTGAATTTAGTTTCCTCAAGAATTCTTATTGCGGGGTCTGTCCCGAATGTTCTTGCATAGAAGTAGGAAAGGGAAATAACAAGCGCTACGTTTTCCCCTTCAAGTAATGCCGTTCGATTGTATCCAACTCCTAGAACACTTGCCCTTCTTGCGTATTTGGTTATCTCCTCTTTCGGGGTTCCCTCTCTGATGTTTGGAACAGTTTCTAATGTTTCTCTTATTGCCTCATTCTCGACAAAGAAAAGCCATTGCTCTGCATCTGCTCTGGTGGTTTCACTGCGGATGAATTCACCAATGAGTTGATGATAGGTGTATGCCTTAGTGCCTTCTTCTACAAAGGTTCTTGTTATGAGGCTCTGTAGGGTTAATGCTCCCTCTGCGGTCTCCTGATTAACGGGGCTTAAATGCTCATATCCGAGTGCTTCATATCCTTTGCTGAGCGCTGCCGTTACAGCCTCCCAGTCAACAAAGGACGATGAAAAAAGCGGGATAATCTTTGCAACTTGCTGTATTGCTTCTGGGAGCCAGTTCCAAGTTAATTGGAAGATTGCCCGTAAGCCTTTCTGAGCATCGGTAAGTTCTGCAATATCTTCTAGAGCTGCATCCCCGATATAGGTCTTACTGCCTGGGGTCCATTCCTGGCGAATCCTCCATAATCGTTCTTGAGTGTCTATCAGTGGGTCATGCGCTTTCACATTGAGATAGCTCCCAAGCAGTAACACCGCAAGCGGAAGCCTATCTGTAGTTTCTGCTCCAAGGAGAGACACGGCTACATCTGCCTCTTTTTCGATTCGCTCTGCTCCAACTATCGCTTTTAACTGAGTGAGTGCATCGTCAACACTAGGGAGCTTTAGCGGGTAGGTATCAATCAGTGTGCCAAACTCCATCATTCTGCTTGTGCAGAGCATGAAAATCTGTTTCTGGTCATAGGGGGGAGAGGGGAGAAAGGGTTTGAATTGACCGGCAGATTTCATATCGTCAAATATGAATAGAGTGGGGATGTCTGGGAGCTGCCTCCAGACCTCCCGCATCCTGGTTCTTGCATCGGTAATCTTTGGGTTAACGGTAATGCCGAGGATGGGGCCAAAGTCTTCAACGATGCTGTGAACTCTAGAGTTTAGCTCCAGGTCTCTCGCTTCTTGGTCTAGGTCATACTCTCCACTGTAGGCAGGTACCCAACAGATTCCCCCTGGGTAGTGCTCCGCGTAAGTCAGTAGGTATTCTCTGGCTAGGGTCGATTTACCGATACCACCCATGCCGGTGATCGCAAGTGGCTTTCTACTGCTGGTTACGTGCTGGTGGATTGCCTCAAGGTCATTGGTCCGAACTACCCCAACAAAGGAACCTTCTGGAGCAGCGGGAAACCCATTGGACATCTCTAGCGGGCTTCTTACCTCCGGGGGCTCCTCCTTCTTCGCTGGTGCTGTATTCTCGGGAACGAGCGGGTTACTTCCTGTGCGTAATACCTCCTCAAAGTGGGCAAGGCATTCTTTAGTCTTCTCAGAAGGAAAAGGGCCAAGACAGAAGATGAGGTTATTGGTCCTTGGTCCTCCACCTCCTTTGCTTGATCCGCTAAGGGAATCTCTTTGTGCTTCTTCGATAGTGACTAGTTGGAGCTTTTCTAGGTACCTAATCGCTTGCGAGTAGCGAGGGGACTTATAAAGCCAGATGATTTCATCACTACTAAAATCGTTCGTTGAGTATTTTGGGAGAGATTTTAAGTAGGTTCCAAAATTATTGATTTTGATTGTCTCTATTTCAAAAACTCTATTGTTTTTATCCCAGATAATGTCAAAATCACCACACTTATCAATGAGTTTTTCATTTTGTGTTTGTTGGATACTTCCATCATGGTTTTTCCACAATAGACATACCGCTTCAATAATGAGCCGTGGGACGACTATTCTTTCAGGTCTTCCGGTTCCCCTTTGCGGATTTGGCATCATTACTATCTTAGAGACTGAAAATATTGTAATTCATGAGGTTAGAAAGCCTAGTTTTTTAAGGGATTATGAATGATTGGTGCTGTATCAAAACTGGAACAAAATGATGGAAGCGTTCAAGGCTCTGTAAGTGCTGATGGGCTGATACCTAGTGGCCAAAGAATAGAGCAGGGAACCGTAGTTAGTACCGATATTCCAAGGCTTGAGGGCAAAGAATTAATGGAAGCAGTAAATGGAGTTATTCGTGGCTCTATTTTGGCGGAGGATTTTAAGGAAGCTGCTCAAGTTGCACCGTTTGAAGCGATGTATCGCATTGGTTTAGAGCATCCTGAATTAGTTCATGCTGGGAATCTTCAAAAGCTATACGAAAACCCGATGATGATGCATGGTGCTGGTGTTGCTTTTCTTGATCTAGATTCGCCGGAACTAAAAAGAAAATATGCAGCACATGCAATAGAGGTTTTTGGAAGGAATAGTCCAGAAGGAATAGCTGCTATAGAGCGCAGTCATGGGCATTTAACAGATGAATTTATGAAAGAACATAATATTCCTATTGATGTCTTGAACCTTTCATAGTGAGGGCTACTCCTTCGTCTCTGCTGACTTCAATTTGTCTGAAATATTACCTCTCTAGAAAATGAGTGGTGCTTTCTCTATAATCCTTATTTTATAAGGGTTCTATTGAGTGGTGCAGAGTGGTGCAGCTTTGCAATCCTGCTGCACTGCTCCCTATTCTGATACTCACAGGTGAACGGAAGGGCGCACATTAAAAATCCCTTCATCAGTCCTGAGCAACTGTCGTGCAGGGAGGGTTCCTCCAGTGGGTAAACCGCAAGCCATCGCAATAACTACCACGCAAGTGCTTGTAGCCGGATGGTTTGCCCACTGGCAAACCTTTACGCTTTCCCGTTCGCCTTTTCTAGCCTTTATTGTCGCTGTTGTCGGCCTCGTCCTTGGTAGCATCCCTGCTAAGGGTGTGATCGCCCATGAAAAGGCACTTATAAAGCTGGAACGTCACTTTCACCACTTTCGAGAAATCCTACCTTTTGAACAGTACCGAGCATTTCTACCCCTGTATGAGTTGGCGACATTGTGGACGCTGGCGCTTATAGGAGGAAATATTCTGATTTACTTCTACCTCTACCAGTTATTCCCACTGGTTACACCGCTGACCTTGTACGGGTGGGACAAGGTAGTGATTACGGTCTATACCCTGATCGGGGGCTCAGTTTTGGCCTTTATTTACACCCTGGTGCTGAATTGGCTTCTTACCGATAAATCGGTACAAGAGTTTGAGGAAAAGGGAGATCTACAAGTTTTCTCAACCATTGATAATGAACTAAAGCATGAAGATCAAACCCTTACCCCACCGAAACGAGCATTTGAACGGCTCCCAAGTGCTCTATTGCTGGCGTTGTCTGTGCCTGTTGGGTTCTACCTCCATCACGGCTATGGGGCATCCCTGGCGCTGATAGCGGTACATGCTCTGGTGGGCTTAAAAACCTGGTTCAATAGATCGCTATTCTACGGGGCTGCATCGGCAGTGGTGCTGATAGCTGCCCTGGTCCTGGTCCACCCTGCGTCACTATTGCCCCAGGTGCTGTACCTGCTGTCGGTGGTCTTGGTGTCGAGCATAGCTGCCAGTGCTCACGAGAATGCACGGAGGATACTGCCTCTCTACTGGCGAGTTGTCCGAGCCATTCTTTGGGGTATGGCATCCCTGGTCTGGGGTTCGTTTGGATACGTATTTCCGGTCCTGGTCTGTGTTCTCTTCTCCTTTGGGAATCTCATTTCATTCTCAACGCTCATTGCTCGGAGGTTGCACCATGAACCCGTTACTTAGTCTGATGCCGTGGGCCATCGGTTTCTATGGTGCCCTGATGCTCTCCTATGAGCTATTTGGATCACATTTGGTAAGTTATGCCCTGGCTGCATTCTCGGTCTACTACTCAAAGCCAGTGGCAGGAATGGGGATAGAGCGGTATTCAAGGATTTTGAAGGCTCGGCAAAAGTTCTATTTTTTCGCTGATAAGATAGTCGTCCTTGGTTCCCCAGTTGAGACGATTGAATATGCCTTTATCCTTTCGGTACTGCTTGCCGGTGGGGGAGTGCTGATAGTGTTTGGAGTCTATGCGGTGCTTCCGGTTGCAGGGGGCATGTATCGGTTTCTGCTGGTGGTGGCGATTGCTCCCCCTTTGGCGCTGCTCTACAGAGGGTTATTA
>JBCCXA010000059.1 GCA_039192515.1 Verrucomicrobiota bacterium
AGGGACAGACCCTGTTATGTTGACAATTTCTGAAAATGTCTATAAGTTGTTGGAGATTAATGAGAAGCGCGCGAATTAAGGTAGAGGATAGAGCAGCAGTTTATCATTGTATGAGTCGCTGTGTGGGTGGGATGTGGCTACTTAAAGAAACCGAAAAAGAGGTGCTTAGAAAACAGATTTATCAGGTTGCTGCCTTTTGCGGAGTAGAAGTGATTACTTATACGATTATGAGTAATCATTTTCATGTTTTAGTCAGAGTCCCCTTAGATCAACTAGATAAGAAGATTTCCGATTCTGAATTAGTTTGTCGTTTTGCTCTTTTATATCCCAGGCAGCCCAAGAAAGCAGAGTGCTTAGAATCATTGTTGAAACAAGGAGGAATCCTTGCCGATCAAGAACGAGAGAAAGCCTTAAAACGCATGGGAGATGTTTCTTTCTTTATGAAGGAGTTAAAACAGCGCTTTACCATTTGGTATAACCGTTCTCGTGTAGCCAAAGAGAATGGCGGTAAGAGGCGTTATGGAACAGTATGGGCCGAGAGATTCAAGAGTCTTTTAGTAGAAAATAGTGAAGCAGCACTGCAAGCAGTGGCTGCTTATATTGATCTTAATAGTGTCAGAGCCAAGGTTGTCGTTGATCCCAAGGATTATCGGTGGTGTGGCTATGGACAGGCCGTAGGAGGATGTAAGCAAGCTCAGCTCGGTTTGAAGGCCATTTACAATCGAGTCAGGTGGGATGCCACACAGAGAGAGTATAGGAAGCTACTCTATTTAGAAGCCACTGATGTAACCAAAGCGCAGGTGAAAGCCAAGGGAAGTGAACAAAAGGCAGTAGCTTCTTACGATGCCAAGCAGGTGAGGAAGGTGATAGAACAAGGAGGTAAGTTATCGCTTCAAGAGGTATTACGATGTCGGGTCAGGTATATGAGTGATGGAGCGGTGTTTGGTAGTAAGGACTTTGTCAATGAGTGGTTTATCAAAAAGAAAGAGCAGGTCGCTCAGCTAGCCAAAGACTATCAACTTGATACTTCAAACACCTCTACTTATGAAAAAAGGACTTCTGGTGCTCGCAAGATGTCGGGGGCACATTGGGGAGAGCTCACCGTTTTCCGGGATCTTAAACAAGAGGTCTTTGGGTAATATAATTTTAAGGTTATTAATTTTGTGTGAGTTGTGGCGAATATCCTGAATCGCCAGTTTAAGACCTTTGTTCTTTCGATTTCTTGCGGCGTAGGCTTGGTTGATAAGAAATGGCTTATACTATATTTGGGGTCCCTATATTTTTGCTCAGTGTAATGTGGTAGAAATTTTTTTAGAATAGTTTCGATGCAGGGTAACATATTTTAGATGCAGATGTCTGTATTTTGCATGCCCATTCTAAATATGCTAAAAAGTTTTATGAGCTACAAGATTTTCAGTTTAATAGCTATGGTGCTTTTGAGTTTTTCCTATTCGGTATTAGCGGGAGATCTTAGGTACTATCATGAAGCTGGTGGTTTGCTGGTAATGGATGTAGAATTTGCTGCCCCAAACGACTTTTGGTCGGAAGAGACCTCTATCCTTGGCTTCAGGGGAAGTTCTTATTATGTGGCATCCACATCGCGAAGCTCCCCTGGTAATGGGATATTAGAATATCCCTTTAAAATGACCCAGTCTGGGGATTATCAATTACAGTGGCGCTCTTATATTGCATTAGGTTCCGATCCTACGCAAAGCGATGATAGTTATGTCAGAATAATAGATAGCGATCATAATACCGTCATTCCATCAAATGAGTCAGAACTGGTGCCTACTGGTGATTGGTATAAAATCTATATGAACCGTCTTTTCGACTGGAGTTGGGAGGCAAGAAATGTTGATGATAATCCCAAGGCTATCTACTGGCCGCTAGTAGCTGGGGAATCATATACATTTCAAATCAGTGTTCGTTCCCAAGGACACGCTATTGACCGGATTCTCCTTTGGAATCGAGCAAATTCTGTTTCCTATGGAACTGATACAGGATCTGGAACAGGTATTATCGATTCCTTGTTGCCCTCAATTATTTTTACAGAAGCAAGTGATTTAGATCAAGGCTCAGAAGCTTGGCAGTTGGCAAATGGATTTAGTCCCTCTATCCCGAATGATGAGTCTACACTAGATTCAGACAGTGATGGAGATCTCGACATGCTAGAAATTTTCCAAGGCACTGATCGTAATGATCCGGCTGAATTTTATGGTTTTCAAAATACTGTTTGGGATGGTGCTAATTTCAAAACAATTTTTAGACGAGGCATTAATCAGGATGCTGTAAGTGGGATTCCAGAGTGGTCTACGGATCTAAAAAATTGGTATCGATCATGGGAAAGTAACGGCACTGTAGCTGTTCAATTAGATGAAACACTTTTCAACGAAGAAGATCAGGGTTCACAAGAAGACCCTTATTATTTAGAGGAAAATGGGTTGCTATTAATGGATGCGGAGTTTGCAGCCCTAAACGACTTTTGGTCGCAAGAGACCTCTATCCTTGGCTTCACGGCAAGTTCTTATTATGTGGCATCCACATCGCGAAGCTCCCCTGGTAATGGGATATTAGAATATCCCTTTAAAATGACTCAATCTGGAGATTATCAATTGCAGTGGCGCTCTTATATTACATTAGGCTTCGATCCTACGCAAAGTAATGATAGTTATGTTAGAATAATAGATAGCGATGGTAATACCGTCATTCCATCAAATGAGTCAGAACTGGTGCCTACTGGTGATTGGTATAAAATCTATATGAACCGTTTTTTCGACTGGAGTTGGGAGGCAAGAAATGTTGATGATAATCCCAAGGCTATCTACTGGCCGCTAGTAGCTGGGGAATCATATACATTTCAAATAAGTGTCCGATCTCAAGGTCATGCCATTGATCGGATTGTTCTTTGGAATCGATCTAATGCTGTTTCTTATGGTACTAGCAGTGGTTCTGCAACAGGTAATCTTGATTCCCTTTTGCCATCAAGAATCATCGGTGAGCAGAATAATCTCAGTGACTTTGAGCTCGTCGAGCTTAGTCCTGAAATACTCCATGGTTCTACGAATAGACTTTTTTTACGTCTATGTCTTAGCCCCAATGAATAATGATGCCTCTTCGTTAGAAATGGGGTCGATGGGATATCTTTCTTTTCTGTCGTAATAAGGAGTAACAGGTATTAGTGTATGTTTTATCAGATGAAAATTTGTCATATTTACATTTCACCGGGGCATAATTTTTACGGTCATTTTGGCAAGCCTCCTGGAGATAATGAGACGCTTGAGGAGGAATCGATTCAATGCGTTGCAGGTAAGGGGATTGAGGGAGATCGTTTTTTTGATTACAAAGAAAATTACAAGGGTCAGATTACGTTCTTTGCTTATGAGGTATACGAAGCGCTTCGTGAACATCTACAAGTGATAGATAAAGATCCATCCGTTTTTAGAAGGAATGTGATTACTCAAGGGGTTGATTTGAATGAATGGATTGGTCAGGATTTTGAGATTCAAGGGGTTCGATTTCAAGGTGATAGTGAGTGCTCCCCTTGTGCATGGATGGATCAAGCTTTTGGTCCAGGTGCAGAAACCTTTCTCAAAGGGCGAGGTGGGCTGCGAGCAAGAATTCTTTCGGACGGAATTTTAAAAGTGGACCGATAAGAAAGTAAAAGGCTCGATGACGCAGCATCTTAGTTTCAGTGCAGCCTTACTAGTTGGTGGTGAATCTAAGCGTATGGGTAAAGATAAAGCTCTTCTGGAGTTTTGCGGGGAGACACTGTGGCAAAGGCAGCTTAGCAAGTTAGAGTCCTTAAGCATTCAGACTTTATATCTTTCAGCTAAGAAGGTTCCATCCTGGGCGACAGATAAGTATGCTGTCGTGCTGGATAAGGATGATGGGAAATTTGATAAGGGGCCTATAGGCGGTCTGTGTACACTTCTCGAAACAATGGATACGTCGCACCTGGTGCTGCTGGCAGTAGACATGCCTTTTATGACGGCAGATTTTTTATCTGGGAGAATGAAGCGGGTCACCATTGGATGCGGTTGGGTAGTGCAAATGGATGGCTTTTACCAGCCTATGGGAGCTATTTATCCACAAGAAACACTATTTTATATAAAGGAATCCTTATCGAGCAAGGATTACTCTTTTCAAAGTCTTATGAAAAAGATGGTTCAAGTTGAAAAGATGGTAGTAGAAGTTTGCCGACCTGAAAACAGGAAGTTCTTTGCTAATTGGAACAGCCCAGAGCAGATTAACGGATAGGATTAAGAAGTTAACTGAAGACTGGGGAATAAAAGATAAACGCGTTTTGGCCACACGCTTCTGAGTAATCCAATTTTAGAATTATAGACCTACTTTTGTGGTAGCATAAGGTTTTCTGCAGCTAAGGAGCACAGGCCGAATAGTGTTTCTTCAGTAATGCTTAGGCGTCTACCCTTGCGATACATAAGGCCCCAATTGCGATAAAGTTTTTTGCGACCTAAAGGGAGCATCGTAAGTGAGCCTTCTTGTAACTCCTGAGCAGCAACCCACTCAGCTCCAATACTTACCCCCATACCAACCTTAACCAGCTCTTTAATGGCTTCCATGCTGCCCAGCTCTAGACTTGAGGGTAGTTCTATATCCAGAGCCCTGAAGTAAATATCGATCAGGCGATAGGTATGACTTCGCTTGTTGTATAGGATGTACTTTTCAAGTTTCAGTTGTTCTTGACTGATGTTCTTGAGATTATTCCAGGAGTGTATTGGGCTTAGGATAAATTTAAGCTCGTCCTTAAATAGAGGTCTAAAGCCACAGAAATCAGCTTCAAAGGGCTGTAGTGCTATAGCGATATCGATGCTGTTTTGCTGCAAACTACTCAAGATCTCAGGCGTATCTCCGGGAACGATGTTGACGGTACACTCGGGAAAACTTTCTTTAAATTCCCTGAGAACAGGGGGAAGAAGATATTGGCATATACTTGTGGTAGCACCTATTCGCAGGGTAGATTGGCCCCATCTAGTAGACTTTTGCAGCTCCTGGCGAATATTGACCATTTCAGTGAATATAATTTGTGCAGATCTTAACAGTTTGCGACCTGCCTCTGTAAGATCTGCACGCTTGCCCACGCGGTCTACCAGGCTGCAGTTAACATCTTTTTCCAGGCTCTTAATAGCATGGCTCACAGCTGATTGGGTGAGGTTAAGTTCCTTAGCGGCTAACGTAAAGCTTTGCTTATCAGCAACTAACATAAGCGCCCTTAGTTGGCGACTGTCAAGAGGCTCGATTGGCATGAATAATATTAATGTGATTTAGCAAAACAATTCAATATATAAATTTAGGAAGTTGGCACGTAAGGCCCCTGAATTGCTTTGTAGATCATAGATGGCTAGACCTAAAATGACCAAGACAAGGAAGACTGTACCTACAAAGAGCTACGTTGGCAAGCTCTACGTTGGTTACGTACCTCTCATTGATGCTGCTCCATTAATTGTCGCCCAGGAATTTGGTTTATTTGATAAGTATGGTGTCCAAGTTCGGCTTCAGCGTGAATTGGGTTGGGCGAGCATTCGCGATAAAGTGGTTTTTGGAGAGCTTCAAGCGGCGCATGCTCCTGCTGGTCTGGTTTTCTCTGCTCAATTAGGTATTCGTTGCCAGCAGAGAGATTGTGTAACAGGGTTAGTTATAAATAGTCATGGTAACGCTATTACGATATCGAAAAAGTTATTTGATGCAGGAGTTGTAAATGCCAAAGGTATGGCTACTCGAATCTCCCTAGAATCCAAAAAGCGTTCTTATACGTTTGGAACTGTTTCTATGGTTTCTTCGCATTACTTCTTGTTAACGCAATGGCTGAAATCTGGAGGTATCAATCCGGACAAAGATGTGCGAGTAGTTGTTTTACCGCCCTCTTTGATGGCGGTTAATATGAAGGAGGGAAATATTGATGGATTCTGTGCTGGTGAACCTTGGAATTCATTAACGGCGCTTGAGGGAGTTGGGGTTATTATCAATACAAGCGAAGAACTTGCACCCGGACACCCTGAAAAAGTTCTCCTAGCCTCGAGGGAATTTGTCGATAACTACCGAACGGAATATACAGCCATGGGGGCTGCTATCCTAGAAGCGTGTGAAATTTGTTCGAAGGAGGAAAATTTCTCGGAGATAGCCAAGTTACTCTCTCATCGTTCATATCTGAACGTCAAAGAGTCTGTAGTGAGTGATTCCTTATCAGGCCGTTTACCTAAAAAGCGCAAAAATAGTACTACACACAAGGATTTTATAGTTTTCTATGATGACCAAGCGAATGCGCCGCTGGCTAAAAAAGCAACATGGGTCTGGAGAAATTTAGAGGAGGGGGTTTTGTACCCTTATTTGCAGGAAAAGGAAGTGAAAGACATGCTTGAGCAAACATTTCGCATGGATTTGTTCTATGAAATGGAACAGCAGGTGAAAGAAGTAAAGAATGCTGATCGGCAAACGTTATTGGCATAGGAATCAAAATTTATTTAACAAACCCAAAGATAGGAGAAAAAATGAAAAAGGAACTTAATGGTAGAATGAGGAAGTGGAGTAGCCACATATGTAAGGGGATAGTTACGTTGGCTTTGTCAGTAATGAGTCTAAGCACGAGTTTGCAGGCGGAGGATCCAGAAAAGGAAGATTTAAAGTTTGGCTTTATCAAGCTAACAGATTGCGCGCCCTTGGTCATTGCTAAGGAAAAAGGCTTTTTTGAAGAAGAGGGATTATTTGTAGAACTTGAAGCTCAAGCGAACTGGAAGGTCCTACTCGATCGCGTGATCACCGGAGAGCTCGATGGTGCGCACATGCTGGCAGGCCAACCTATTGCAGCGACTTATGGATTTGGAACCAAAGCACACATCGTTGTCTCTTACAGTTTAGATTATAATGGAAATGGAATTACTGTCTCAAACGACCTATGGGCGAAGATGAAGCCCGCAGTGAAAAAAGATGATTCCGGAAAGCCTATTCATCCGATCCCAGCAGATAGTTTGGTTCCCATTGTAAAGGATATGAAGGAAAAGGGACAGCCTATGAAAATGGGTATGGTTTTCCCTGTCAGTACACACAATTATGAGATTCGTTACTGGTTAGCAGCTTCTGGAATTAACCCAGGTTTCTATTATGATCCTGCTAGCAAAGAAGAGAATATTCCTGGTGTGATGGGTGCTGAGGTAGAGTTGTCCGTAACACCACCACCTCAAATGCCGGCAACACTTGAAGCGGGAACCATCATGGGGTACTGCGTGGGTGAGCCATGGAACCAGCAAGCTGTTTTTAAGAAGATCGGTGTACCGGTTACCACTAACTATCATATTTGGAAGAACAATCCTGAGAAGGTATTTGGTGTGAATAAGAAGTGGGCAGACAAATACCCCAATACTCATCTAGCTATCACAAAGGCTTTGATCCGTGCGGGACATTGGTTAGATGCCAGCATAGAAAATCGCAAAGAAGCATGTAAGCTTCTATCACAACCAAACTATGTGGGAGCGGATTATAAAGTAATTGCCAACAGTATGACGGGAACCTTTGAATTTGAGCCTGGTGATAAGCGACCCATGCCAGACTTCAACGTCTTCTTCCGTCATAACGCATCATACCCCTGGTATAGTGATTGTATTTGGTTCTTAACGCAAATGAAACGTTGGGGACAGATCAAAGAAAACTATCCGGATGATTGGTATTTTGATATGGCTAAGAAAATCTACCTGCCCGCTATTTACGAAAAGGCAGCGAAAGCACTTATTGCAGATGGTCATTTCAAAGAATCTGACTTTCCGTTTGGAACAGATGGTTTCCGCGCGGCGACCACGGATTTCATAGATGGCAAAGAATATGATGGCAAGAAACCTAACGATTACATCAAGAGCTTCAAAATTGGTTTAAAAGAGTAAATTAACTTTAACAAATATATGTAAGATACCTCTTTGCCTTGAATTAGGTAGAGAGGGAGTATTGGAAAGGCAAAAAACGATGAGCACCTCAACATTAACAGAATCTAAAAAAGACGAGAAGAATCCTTTACAAGAGCCTAAAAAGGAGTCGGTATTTAATGTCAATAAGGTAGCTCATACCTTGGACAAGCTCGGTTTAGGGTTCTTTACTCCTTTTGTGCGTTTAGCGGCCGGGGATGAACCCGAGAAGCAAATCAGGCAAATTGTAATCAGCATTGTTTTACCGATTGTCGCTATAGGTGGGTTTATGGCCCTGTGGACATTTGCTGCCGATAAGGTCAAAACCGATAGTATGAAAATTCCAAGCCCTTCAGAAACGTGGAGTGCATGGAAAGGGATTCATGAGTTTGCAGTGACTGAAGATAAAAAGGCTGTGGATTTTAAAGGGCGTATGGAGAAACTTGCGCTGAAAGCTGAGGGGAAAGGTGACACTGAGAAAGCAGCTAAATATCGCGCGAGGGAATATGTTGGGCCACCGACATTTTATACCCAGGTGTGGATTAGTTTATTTACAGTTGCAGTGGGTTTTTTTGCAGCCACTTTTATTGCGGTTCCTATTGGAATCATGTGTGGATTAAGTAAGTATGTGAATATTGCTTTAAATCCTCTTATCCAAATCTTTAAGCCAGTATCGCCCTTAGCGTGGTTACCGATTGTCTTTGTATTTGTTACAGCTCTTTACACTCCTGCTGAAGGCGAGCAGCTACTAACTAGAGCATTATTTATTTCAGCTGGAACAGTAACTTTATGTTCTTTGTGGCCTACTTTGATTAACACGGCTTTTGGAGTGGCAGGCATAGATAAGGATCACTTAAATGTAGCTAAGGTTTTAAAACTTAGTTGGTGGCAGCGTATATGGAAGATTGTTTTGCCAGCATCCTTGCCACTCATGTTTACAGGTCTTCGCCTCTCACTTGGAGTGGGGTGGATGGTTCTGGTTGCTGCGGATATGTTGGCGCAAAACCCGGGATTAGGAAAATTTGTATGGGATACTTTCCAAAATGGTTCTACGGAGAGTATGGCTCAGATTGTTTGTGCTGTCTTCTGGATCGGTGCGATAGGTTTTGTCTTGGATAGAATCATGTTTGTCTTACAGAAGTTAGTAAGTTTTGAGGAGCAAGCCATTTAAACGAGTAGAGCGGTTTATTTAGTGAAAGCTTTATAGGAGATAAAATTATGTCAACATACCTGGAGTTAAGTAAAGTGAGCAAAGGTTATGGTTCCGGAGAGGCCAGGACTGAAGTGCTGGAAAACATGAACCTAAAAGTAGAAAAGGGTGAGTTTTTAGCCATAGTCGGTTACTCAGGCACAGGTAAAACAACTCTGATGAATCTATTGGCGGGTTTGATTGCGCCAGACCAGGGTGCTGTCGTCTATAAAGGTAAGGAAGTTGACGGTCCTAATCCAGAAAGAGGCCTGGTCTTCCAAAACTACTCTTTGTTACCTTGGCTGACGGTAGAAGGCAATGTAGAACTAGCAGTTAACGAGGTTTTCTCTAATGAATCTGCAGAGGAGCGTAGGAAGCGTGTGCATGATGCAGTGGAGATGGTTAATCTTACCCCTGCACTAGCCAAGCGTCCAGGTGAG
The DNA here is from genome assembly GCA_039192515.1 of Verrucomicrobiota bacterium. Taxonomy (NCBI): domain Bacteria; kingdom Pseudomonadati; phylum Verrucomicrobiota; species Verrucomicrobiota bacterium. The sequence goes on from JBCCXA010000059.1 coordinate 9,540, forward strand.
CTTTCAGGGGGTATGAGACAAAGAACATCCGTAGCTAGGACTTTATCTACGAGGCCAGAGCTTCTACTACTTGATGAGCCTTTGAGCGCCTTGGACGCTTTGACCAGAAGCGTCATTCAAGACCAGATTCTGGATATATGGGAGGCCATGAATCAGACTATTATTCTCATCACGAATGACGTAGATGAGGGCCTCTACATGGCAGATAGAATTATACCCTTGAGCCTGGGCCCTAATGCTACTTTTGGACCTGAACTTCAAGTTGATATACCAAGACCTAGAGATCGTAAGTCTATGAATCACGATCCACGTTATAAAGAAATGCGCAATGAGATTATTAATTATCTTTTAGCCCAAAAAGAAGAAGAATTTGCTAACAGCACAGCCCGGCCCGTGAGTTTGCCAAATGTGAAGCCTAAGGATCTAAGTCAACCCAAGGGATTTACCTTATTTGGAAATAAAAAGAAGGAAGTGCCGGCGGAAGCTGTAGCTTTGTAGGAGAAAAATAATGGACGAAAAAGCTTTCTTTGAGACTTGGAATTTAGGTAAGACTTACAAGACCCCGAAAGGGCCAGCGGTTATCGTTAGAGACTTTAACTTGAAAATGGAGCGTGGTGAGTTTGTTTGTATAATCGGGCACTCTGGTTGTGGAAAGTCTACGGTATTATCAATGGTCGCTGGGCTTAATGAAATCACAGAGGGTGGCGTCGTTCTAGACCATCGCGAAATTGACGGAGCGGGACCTGATCGCGGAGTTGTTTTCCAATCTCCGTGCTTACTTCCCTGGATGACAGCCTACAATAATGTGATGTTGGGTGTTGATCAAGTGTATAGCCATGTCTCTCAAGAAGAAAGAGAGCAGGTGGTGGAGTATTACCTCTCTGTAGTGGGTTTATCAGATGCGATGCATAAGATGCCTGCTGAGTTATCAGGAGGTATGAAACAACGGGTGGGTTTAGCCAGAGCATTCGCGTTGTCACCTAAAATGTTACTATTAGACGAGCCTTTTGGTATGCTCGATAAATTAACCAAATTCGAGCTACAGCACGTTTTACTCGAGCTTTGGAACCGTGAACGCCTAACAGCTATGATGGTCACACATGATGTGGATGAAGCCATCTTCTTGGCGGATCGAGTCGTGATGATGACTAACGGTCCGGAGGCTGAAGTGGGTGATATTCTTGAAATTCCCTTCAAAAGACCAAGGGACAGACATGAGATTATGGATGATCCCCAATACTACGAATTACGTGAGCATTTAATTACTTTCTTGGAAGAGAGAGCTCACATTAAACCTTCGAAGATTCTTGTCGACAATAAGTAAGATTTTTAATAGTAATTAAGCAAAGGAGTAATGAAATTAATATGATAAAACAAGTAATGATTACAGTTGGCTGTATATTGAGCTTAGGTTTGAGCTCGTATGCGGGTTCTAGTATGGCTGCAAAACTAGATGTTGTTGAGCCTACATGTTGTTCATCTGGCGGAGGCTGCTGTGCATCCAAACCGGAGAGACCAACAATCGGTTGGTTGCGCTACAATGAGGATTGGTCTGTTATGAAGGATCTGGATAATAAGTTATTTACCGATCCTCTTAAATACATCCCTTTCAATGAAAAAGGTGACATCTACCTAAGTCTAGGTGGACAAGTACGTCAGCGGGTAGAGGTTTGGAATAACTTCGGTTTCAATAGCAATAATGATGATACATTTTTATTAAGCCGTTATCAAGCGCATGCCGATTTGCATGTGACTAAATACTTCAGAGTCTTCGCTGAAGGGATCTATGCGCATATACCTGACGACAGGAGTCTACCAGGTGGTGTTCGTTCAGCTCTAGACGCCAACGAGGGAGACCTGTTAAATCTATTTGTAGATTTCAATTTGGAGATTGGAGATGCGGATGTGACGCTCCGCGGTGGTCGTCAACAATTCCTATTCGGTAAGCAACGTATAATTTCACCATTACCATGGGTGAACAACTATCGTAAGTGGGATGGCTTTAGCTCAATTATCAAATATGAGGACTGGAAGCTTACTCCTTTCTATGCATGGTTTGTTCCCGTTGACAAATTTGAGTTTGATAACATTGCAGGAACCGAAGATACAGGAAATGGTGCCAGCACTATCTGGGGTGCCTACCTAGAGAATAAGAATATCGGAGATTTTTATTACATCGGGCGTAATGCTTCCAACGCTGAAGATAACTCGTCTCACACCATTGGGGCACGTCGTGCTTCCAAGATTGGTGATACTGGATTTGACTATGAGTTAGAGTTAGCTTTCCAGTTTTTGAATTCTGCAACTGATGATGACTTTGCTTATATGCTCGGTGGTCATATTGGATATACCTTTGCGGATGTTTGGGCTAAGCCATGGCTATACACTGGTGTTGAAATGGGTAGTGCAAGCTACGACCAAGTGTTCCCCCTTGGGCACGCTTATTTCGGTTTCATCGATGCTTTAGGTCGCGGCAACACCATCGACTGGAAAACTGGCATCAAGTTCTCACCTATCAAGAAGTTAACCGTAGCCATAGATCATCATATGTTCTTCCGTGAAGATACGGACGCAGCTACAACAAACGTTGGGGGAGGTTTTCTACGGGCAGGATCAACAACGGATGAAGGTTACATAGGTAACGAAATTGATATCACGGCTAAATATCCATTACCGTTTCTACCAGGAGCAGCAGTTCTTATGGGGTATAGTCACTTCTTTGCAGGTGATTACCTAGATGATACTGGAACCGCTGAGGATATTGACTTCTTCTACACACAGTTAATGTACCGTTTCTAATAGGTAAGAAAGATTCCTTTCTAAAAGCCAGTCCCTTGAGGACTGGCTTTTTTTGATCAACCCTAATGATGTAATAGGGACTTAAAGATCTGGGCAAGATTTTGGCCCAAAGAAAATATAGAGGACTTACATAGAGTCTCGCCTTTCCGGGATCTGTTTCTCCGTTCTATCCGCATGGGTGCCCCACGCACTTGATAGATTCACCTTGGTGCTTATATAAGTGTTGAAAGATTTCTAATGAATAGGCAACAGTGTCTAATTCATCTGTGATTCTCTTCTTTCATGCATTAAAGCTTCTAGAAATCTCTAAGTGGCTTGGCGTTTGAATCCGTGTGGTATCAGTAGATCGATCCGTCGGCAAGATCTATGAATACTTCAATCTTCTCGTCGGTTGAGCCAGGATATGACGAAAATGAATGTTTCAAATGAATTCAAACAAGCTCCAGGTTTAGATAATTTCATTAATGCATCTTCGTCGACTGCTCTTTTCCTTTTCAGTTAAAGATTTATCCATCTTCCTTCAATCTCTCTGGCATCCTTCGGCTCTAAAGAGAAAATGACTTCAAACATGATATAAAATTTATTAATAGTTAACATGAA
>JBCCXA010000060.1 GCA_039192515.1 Verrucomicrobiota bacterium
AGCAATTCTCATTAGCTAACTTTGTATTTTAAACAAATTTACTACCCTAACTAAACCTTGGTGCGACTATGACAAAAAGGTCTTTCGGGTTATCAAGTTATCTTGCAAGAGTTAGCTATCTCTAAACCCAACCTGGGTCCCACGAGTTGATCGTGGGACCCAGGTTGGGTTAATGCATTTCAATCCTTATTTGGCCCATAGGCCTAGGTTATCCAGGAAGAGATCATCTTGATCATTGCTGGCATCACAGAGAAAACGAACTCGCGTTTTCTTGGTTAACTCACACCCTTTGATCACTAGGGATTCGAGGTAGAGAGTTGCAGCCAAAAGTCTGTATCTCCTACACAAGCCCCTGATCTATACTAAGACTTAATCAAACTCCACGGTGAGTTCCTTCATAAGCCACCGACTTATGGATGCTCCGATTGAACCCGAGCATCAGGAGAAGGAGTAGTCGAAAGATGGCGGTCGTCCTTCTCTGATCTTACAACACTCTTTCTCTCATTCTCTGGCTCTTTTGTCTCATTCCGTGAGTTCTTCCTCTACCACGCTAAAGTTCCTCTCTGCGTCATCCCACGGCTTGACCATGAAAGCGAAAAACGATTTGTGCGGAACACCATACCGCTTAGATCAGGGCCAGTGTATGGGAATCAAAGCCAGGAAATTTTGTGCAAAGGACCCTGCCCTTGGACCAGAAGATGCATAGTGCCGGTGTTGATTCTTACCCCTGGACCCTCCGATCTAGTCGGAGGATCAACAAAGCCATCTTCTCAAGCTGATGAATGAGTAAGCCTGAAAGTCACAAAGTAGGTTACGGGCGGGAGGAGGCAAAGGGGGAAATCTAAGACTAGCAAAACCCGAATGATCCACTAGATACAGAAAGATCTGTGCAAGGTTTTGGTCTCAAGAAAGATAGAATTTTCTAGAGGTATCATCCATTTGAGACCCATTTCTCTAATCTATCCGGATTTAAAAACCTCCCGCCACCAGGCGGGAGGTTGATCAACGAGAGAAGAGATGGAACTACCCATCAATTTGGAGAAAAAAGATCTTATTCAATCTCAGGCTGCTCTGTTCCTGCGACTATCGGTAAAAGCTTATCAGCCAAGCGATTGAGCTTATCCATACTAAATGGCTTCGCCATGTATGCCTCACCTTGTAAATCTTGCTCATTGAGGACTACTTCTTCTTCATCTGAGATTGTTCCAGACATGAAGACGACGGGGACGTGAGCGGTTGATTCCTGTTCTCGAATAAACTTAAAAACTTGGTCGCCGTTAATATCTGGCAACATGAGATCTAAGACGATGAGCTTAGGCACAACACTCTTTAGCAAATTGATGCCCTGCTGCCCGGTGGCGGCTGTCAAAACAGCATAGCCATGATCTTCGAGCAACTTTCTAACGGTTCTAAGAACCAACTTATCATCATCAACTACAAGCGATAATTTGGGACGATCATCCGTTGCCAATTCTTGTAGTGTGTTTTCAAGGCTATTCTTCCAACTATCGGAAGCACCTTTTTGTACTTGTTGTATGTTACTTAAAATATCCCTATTCATAATAAATATATACCCCTTCCTATAAGGGAGTCGGCACGTCCCGTTATAACTTTAATAAAAAGACGCTTCTCACCTTAAATACAAAGATAATCCCGACCATCAATACCATATTCTATATTAATTAGGACTTTTTTATAATATTAAAAACCAAATACCCGGTGCTTATACGGAAATAGACCCTACTTTGCACCGGATGACCTATGCGAACCACACTAGTTGGCAACACCCACTTTGGGTGCACGCACTTCCATGACGGCACGCTGAGATTCTAGGCGCCCTAGAAGTTCTTCAGACTTTGCGGAAATGTCTTCTAGCTGGAGTAAGAAGGCCCGAGTGGACTGATCATTTTTGAGACCTTCATGCGCCAATAGAGCCTTAAGTGAATCACGGCGTAGCTTCATCAACGAACGCAAAGAACCGATCTGCATTCGGACTCTTTCCATATTCATGACTGTACCAGAAGCAACTTTCTGCATATTGTCAGCCCTTTTTTGGGCTTGCTGATAAGCTCCCGCAACCATCTTGTTCTCATTCTTAAAGACTTCAATTTGTTCCGCCAAACGTTTGGCTTCATCTTGCATGCGTCGATTTTCATCAGCTAGCATACGGTTTTCGGAGGCAAAGACTTGGGTTTTTTCTTGGAGCCGACTCTTGATTGCTTCGCTTTCTTTGCGATATCGAGTGAATTCATTAGCTAACATTTCATTCTCACGCTTGAAGACATCTAGCATACCTTTTAGGTCTGCTTCTTTGCTCTTACTTTCAGCCAGCTGGGTAAGTGCATCGTGAAATTGGCTGCGCAATGATTCAATTGTCTCATCAAAGGCTACTTCCTTGAGGCTTTTGCGTGGCATACCGGCAAAGGGGTCCGGATTGTCAATTTTTTCAGCCTTTCTTATTTCCATATTGTGGTCGGATTCTGGTTTTGAATTATCCGTGATAAGCATCGGCTGACTTACCCCCGCTTTAAGCGTGCCATCTGTAACCACTTCAGGTTCCGCTGCTTCTTGTTGCCTGTCTGCTTCCGTCGGTTGCCCCTTGGGATGTTGCGCTTGAGCACCTGATTCTGGACCCACTCGAAACTCCAATTCGGTGATAATCTCCTTAACGTTATTGAGGCGATACCTGACCACACTGGATTCCCATTGAGGGTAATTTTCTTGGAGGTTTTTTAGATTAAGCTCAACTTGATAATAAAGATCTAAAGCCCCTTTCATCTCACCGCGCTGTTCCAATGATTCAGCCTCCTGGGTCATGAGATAAACTTTGAAGAAAGTCGTTTGCGCAACCTCCGCGGCTTGCAATGCACTGACCGAAATAAGCATGAAACTAGCAGCTAACCCCCATCGTATTTTTAAATTTTTCATAGATAACCTCATTTCCTGTGGAAGGCCTGCTTGCTAGAAGAATCTCAATCACTTCATACCCCTATCATTGGGCATAACTTCTCCGAATATCAGGCACTAACACTTCATTTAATTTATATTAGAGCTATCGGTTTAATATTTTTAAATATTAGAGTCTATGAATGCCCTTGACACTTTATGTCCTATCATTGTCAACCACGAGACACGTATTTACCTCAAAGCGGCACCATACTATTGAGTGAGTGGTTGAGGAATGTTAGCAAATAATAATTAATTAGCGGCGACGTGTTGGATCTTTATAGAGACCAATCTCTTCATCGCTCAATCGATCATTTACTTCTCTTCGTTGATCCAACTGATTCTGCCTAGCAAGTGCTCCTTCGAGTTCCACTTCCCGCTCTGGTTGCGTTGCGGGTCTTTCTTGCAAGCGACTAGGTGTCACATCGGCTTGACGCCTTACTACTTCCCTATCTACTAACTGATTAGAATCTGGCCTAGGCCGTTTTTCTAGAATGGCTCTTTCATTTGATTGAGCGAAAGCAGACTGAGGATCATTAAAACCAACTTGTGCTATAGGTGCCATAATACAAAGTATATCGACTTTTTAGCATGGCGCATTCTAGGAACCGCTCTTTTTTGCATTTAGAAAAATACAGCGGCACAATTTTCCGAAAGGCCGTATATGACTCCAAGCTGCAGCTTGCCAAAAAAGGAAAATTCTACTTTTTTACCTTCTTACCAGCCCAGCTATAGAAGATTCCTGCGGCAACTAAGAGCAGAGGGAGAAACCCATACAAACTGGCCGCAAACACTTGGTCCTCTTCAGCAGTCATATCTTGTCGCTTGAGAACCTCCAGCAAGATCATGTATACAAGGCTAAGCACTCCAAAACCCAAATTTAAAGCGAGTCCCTTAAAACTCAAAACTGTTGCACGATGTTTTGAGTCCACCTCTTTGTTCAGGTAATGAGACACAAAAAAACTGACCAGAGAAAAACCAATGGCCAAGGGAATCATAAAGAGAATACCCCAGTAAGGAATGGCGAAACTCAAACCCAGAAAGCCAAAGAGCATAGCAAGGGTTACCACCAGCATATTCCACTTGAGGCTAAAACGCCCAATAAGCCATTTCCCCAGGGATGCGGTGATAATCCCTAAAACGGCTATACAAGATCCTATGACTCCGAATACCGCTTCCGGGTATTCAATGAGCCGGTAATACTGGCTACCCAATGTATAAAACAAGCGTGCTATACTATCGTGCAAAAGAGCAAAGAGAATAATCACCACGACTATTGGCATCTTGAAAGCCCAGCCTGCCGCATTCCAAATTTGCTGGTATGCTTCTCTGACCGATGCTCTTTGACTCGGGCATAAGCTGGAAAGCTCCTTCATGGAGATAGTAGAAATGAATGCTAATATTGCCGTCACAAGAGTCGCGTAAATAGGGAATCGCAGTGCATCCTCAGATGTGCAAGAAAATCCCGACCACGACAACAACTTATTCATCCACCCAGCATCATATAGAAGCGCTCCAAACATCATGGCAAAGAAAAAGCCTATCGATTGCCACCGTGTTAATTTGGCTAAAACTTCTGGCCACCTCTTTTCTCGTTCAGCCTCAGTAAATGAGTCATAAGCTAGTGCTTCATCAGCACCACTAGCCAAAGCTTCCGCAATACCACTTAGCACGCGATTAAGAAGAATAACGGCAAAAACCAGTGTGTTGTTGCCCAATGGCAAAACAATCAATAACACCATCTCGACAACCATCAACATGGAGGCCATAACTAAAAGTCTTTTACGTCCTATTAAGTCTGCCAAAGCGCCGGAAGGAACCTCACAAGCAACAATGGCTATCGCCCACACAACATTTGTAATGGCAAACTGTTCAATAGTTAGCCCGTAGTCTAAAAATAAAATGGCGAAAACGGGATAGTAGAAGCGAACATTGAAACAGATTCGAAAGGCAATAAATAACCAAACATTGCGTGGGAGGTTAGATAAAGTTGCCATAGAGTCGGGCCATCCCAGCATCCCAACTCACACCCGTCAATCTTTTCAGTTATGACCGGAGCTTAGCCACTCTCTCACTAACGTCTCCAATATATCTAAAGGTAGAGCTCCGTTACTTAGCACAAGATCGTGAAACGCTTTTAGGTCGAAATGATCTCCTAGAGATTCTTCTGCTAAATGGCGCAGTTCCCACATTTTTAATTCCCCAATTTTGTAAGACAGCGCTTGACCAGGCCAGACGAGATAGCGGTCCACCTCTACCTCAATTTCCTGCAAAGACTTTGGCGTGTATTTAAGAAAGTAATCAATGGCCTGCTGTCGCTCCCAACTCATTTCGTGCATACCGGTATCGACCACCAAACGCACTGCTCGCCATATTTCATAGCCTAGCCTTCCAAACTCTGATGCATCTGTTTCATAAAAACCCATTTCCTTACCCAATTTTTCACAATACAATGCCCATCCTTCACCATAAGCTGTGAACCAAGTATTTTTTAATAGGTCATGTTTGTGTTCCAATTCTTCAGCCAAGGCTAACTGAAAGTGATGCCCTGGCACCGCCTCATGAATGGCTAACGCTTCCATTCCCCATCTTGGATGGTTACGGAGGTTATGACCATTTACATAAAACACTCCTGCCCTAGCTGCTTTTAGTGAACCAGAGCTAAAATATGCTAGAGGAGCAGATTTCTCAGCATGTTCTGGAATCAACTCGATTCCATAGGGGAGTCTCGGCATCACACCAAAAAAACCCACCACCTTCGCATCAATCTTCTTACATAGTGCTCTATACTCTTTTAATAACTCTTCCTTAGAGTTACAGAAATACCGCTCCTCCTTGTACAGACTTTCCGCATAAGCCTGGACTTTATCATGCCCATTGCGTTTCGCTAAAGTTTTCATTTCCTGGTAAATCCGATCTACTTCTTGAATCCCAATCTGATGAATTTGATCAGGCGTTAAGTCTGTGGTGGTCATAGATTTCACTAAGTGGGCATACCAGTCCCTACCATTAGGCAAATGCAAGATACCTACATCAGTCCTACATTTTGGTATATATTCATTCGTGAGATAAGTATACAAGTCTGAGTAGGCTTCTTTTACCGGCCCCAAGAGTAATGACTTCGCTTTGCTTAGGACCTGTTCACTCTCTTGTTGTGAAAGCGCCTCATCCACTCTGCGAAAAGGCACCCAGAGCGGATTCAACGCCCACTCCTCCGTCAGATAAATCGCTACCTGTTCAGGGACCGACTGCATCACCACTTGGGGTGGAGTGAACCCTTGCATCAGCCCTTCTTTCATGAGCTCGATGTACTGCCGAATCAGAGCTGGAAGTTTCTCTAGTCGTGAGAGAATACGCTGATAATCTTGCAGATTATTCTTTGGCATGATCTTTAGCACTCGAGCTGGACTGTGTTGCACACCAGTCAATTGGCTGATGGGCATCAATTCCCAGGGAAATGCTTGCCCGGCAATCCTCTTTTCATACTGAGCTCTGAGTATCGCAAATTCTAGACGCTCCGAATTGCTGAGCGGCAGATGGTCAAAACTTTCAATTTTATCATTCCAAGCCTTATTCTTTTTTTGGCGTGCTCGTATTGCTTCTAATGATTGGTCCGTCCAACGATCATTTCCTTCTGAAAAACCATGATACGTCCCTGATTCAGGATAGACATCCAATTGCCATGCCCAAATGCGATCCATTAATTCTCGCAATAATAAATCATCCTTTTGGGTTGTGGCGTCACAAGCTATAAAAAACAAAAAAACAGCTAAACCAAACCTTTGAACCAACTGACTCACTCTGCCCCTGCTTTTTAGATGCCTTGCTCTGTCTCTCATGACAATAGAGTATTATCTTTCTTTCTAAGCACAACAAGTCATACCTAGGATATATGTCAGCATACGATACAGCCATCATCGGCGCAGGACATAACGGTCTTATCTGCGCTTGTTACCTAGCTAAAGCAGGTCACCGCGTCGCTATAGTCGAGCGCAGACCTGAAGTTGGCGGAGCTGTATGCACCAAGGATGATCTCATCCCGGGTTACAAAATCGATGTAGGATCATCAGTGCATATCATGATTCACTTAACACCTATTCTTAAAGATCTGGAGCTAGAAAGTCGTTTCGGACTGGAGTATATCGAAATGGACCCATGGGCCTACTATCCTATCCTTGGCACGAAAAAGGGCATCCATTTTTATAAGGACATCGACCAAACCTGTGAAAGTATTGCTACCCTTTCCAAAGAGGATGCCCAAACATATAAACAATTTGTAAAACGCTGGACTGAATTAAATGAAGGTGTCTTTGAAACTTTTTTAAAACCGCCTACACCGGGAAAAATTTTTGGCACCATGCTCAAGCGTAATATTTTGCGCCCCCATTCACGCCGGCTCTGGAGCAGCTTGGACACTGCCCGACAACTCATGGCCCCTTATGGACAGGTCATTAAAGAAACTTTTAAAAATGACCACCTCAGGGCAGCCCTGCTATGGCTTTCCGCTCAATCTGGACCTACACCTGATGAAGTCGCATCAGGAGATATGCTAGGCTGGAATGCCATGATCCATCGCTCAGGAGCAAAACGAGCAAAAGGCGGCTCTGGCATGCTCTCAGTGGCGCTCGAACAATGCCTGAAACACTACGCTGGCGATGTCATTACAGGGGCTACGGTCACGTCATTACGTCAATCAGGCGACGCCTGGGCTATAAATTATCTGCACTCCTCTAATCCTGATCAAGTATCACAAATCCAAGCCAAGCGAGTAGTCTCCGCTTGCCATATCCAAACATTGTTTAAAATGCTCAAAGATGAACCCAGTTGCCCAAGTAAATTATCTAAACGCATCGACCAACTCAGAGTTGGCAATGGCTTTGGAATGATCGTTCGCCACGCTGTTGAGGAATTGCCCATGTATGGCAGCGATGAAATATCTCCCAGCAGAGCATGCGCTTACCACAGTGCCATGCAACTCCTTTGCCCTTCAGAATCATACCTTCGCAGCTCTCTTCATACCTATGCACAAGGGCTACCCCCCCAAGACCCATCGGTAGTTGCCATGACATTTAGCGCTATCGACCCTACACTTGCGCCCCCGGACAAACACACCCTTTTCACTTGGGCACAGTATCACCCCTATGAACTGAGCAACCAAGAAAACTGGGATGACATCAAGGAACGGGAGGCAGATAAGCTATATGATCTCGTCTGCCGCTATGCTCCAAACATGAAAAACAAAATGATCGACCGCTACATTCAAACCCCTCTAGACATAGAGCGCCTACACGGTCTACTACGGGCTAATGTGATGCACCTCGAGATGAGTCTTGATCAGATGTTCTTTTTTCGCCCCTTGCCTGAACTAGCGGATTACAAGACACCTATGAAAAATTTATTTCTCACTGGCTCGAGCACGCATCCTGGTGGTGGAGTTTTTGGAGCAAGTGGCTACAATACCGCACAGACCGTGCTAAGCTCTTCCCGGTAGAACAATGAGCCCTTAGCCTGTTGTGAGAATGTTGGCCATATTCGTGGCACTCTCGATTTCTTTCTCAAGGTCAATACCCATGAGAACCTCTTTGTCCTCAATCAGATCCGTTAACTCCGCCCACTCATTACCGGCGTAGTATGTATCGAGCTCGTCAATATCTAGTCCTTCATCAATGACTCTCAGGGAGAGATCTGCTAAATGTTCTGCAGATAGCCCAGCCCTTGCATACAACTCTACGTTAATAACGTCATCCACTCGGCTCAGATCACTGTGGTGATAATAAATACCCATGGCAACATCATAAGGGAAACGCCATTTCAAGCACAGCACACCTGCTACGTGAGCATGAGTAAAATGTAGAACCGACTTCTCTGCCAGATCTTTAGCATGTCCAGAGTCTATGAGACCTGCTATTTCGGCATACTGTTCCGGCAAATATTCCATTATCAATAGGCTCCCCGTATCGTTCAAAATACCCGAGATAAAACCAAAGTTCTTATTTCCCAAAGCTGCCTTCAATAATTTCTCTGTTAGCTGTGCCTTGAGAACCGCGCGCCTCCAAAAGTCCATCCAGTTTACTTCTATAGTGAAGTTCCGGAAACTGCTTGCCACAGTATCCGCATAAACAATTTTGCGAATTTCCTTTAGGCCTATCCTGTAAAAGGCATCCTCAAAACTTCGTGTTTCCTCTCCTCTCGTATAGAGAGCCGTTCGGCTCATTCTGACGATTTTCAAATTTAAACCAGGATCCATTTTGATGCACTCCGCTAAGCTTTCCAGCTCTGTATTCGGATCCATAATAAGTTGCATCAACTTGTGGTCTGTAAAAGCCGCGCGAGGAATTTTGCTGTCGCCAAACAGTGCTTCTGCCATTTTATCCCGATGCAGACGGTTATTTGCATTGCTAGGCAAATGTGCCAGGATTTTTTCCAGCGGCATACTGGCCTCGTAAGAGACCGGTTCCGCTGATTCATCTAGGTTGCTCATGGCTTTTTTTCTTATCTTTGTGTGACTGCAGATATCTCAAATGTTTGCATTTTCAAGCTGACTTCCCTAACTCTTAGTGATCATGGGTAACGCTACTAGAACGACACTCGTTGTTTTAACTATCATCGTCCTCATATTGGCTGGCTTTTACTTTTTTTATGACAGCTACCAAAAAAAATCAGCACTCGCGGATAAAACACAACAAATTGAGAAACTAGAAGCACAGGTTAATGCACTAACCAGCTCGCTGGATGACCTGACTATCCAGAATCAGGAACTGGACGAGCTATTAAGTGGAGAAAAGGATCGGGCAGAAGAAGCAGCTCGACAGACCGAGATCCTTAAAGCTCGCGGAGCGCGCCTACAAAAAGCTGTCTCTGATACACAAAGCAGGCTTTCCAAAGAACGCTCCCTTTATCAGGAGCAAAGAAAGAAATTGCTCGATGAAATGCAAAAGAGCAAAAGTGCGAAGTCCACCCTTGAAGATAAATTAAAGGAAGCGATCGCTAGCAAAGACGTCATTATTTCTAATCTCAAAGGAAAGCTTACGGTAAATGTGGCTAGTAAGATCCTTTTTAAATCTGGGTCTTCGGATCTGATTCCCGAGGGAAAACAAGTCTTGGATAAGCTCGCCCTAGCACTTGAAGATGAAGACGACCAAATCGTGCAAATTGAAGGGCATACAGATAATGTTCCCATCAGCTCCACGCGATTTCCTTCCAACTGGGATCTATCCGCGAGTCGAGCGATCGCCGCAGTTCGTTACTTAAATGATGTTTGTAGCATCCCAGCCGATCGATTGTCTGCGGTTGCCTATGGACAACACCGCCCTATCGCTCCAAATGATACAAAAGAAAACCGTGCAAAAAATCGCCGCATTGAAATTATCTTAAGTCCCGGAGTCGAGAAAGTGATCGCAGAATAAGGACACTCAAACATTTGCTAGAGGAGATGAGAGGGCGAGAACCCTCTGCGTTAGGGTATGAGAACCTATACCACAACCATCTAAGAACGAAAGATGTGGCATTTTCGCTGGTAAATTAGGATCACCCATAATGAAAGCCGTCCCATCGATCAGCTTCCTTTTCCATACGCAGCCGAATAGTAAGTGACCATGAAACAACCATCTCCCGGCACAGAAGAGCGCATTGCCAAGATGACCTTGCACCTATTTACCCTCACTATATTAAAAAAGTTGAAAAGAGGGGCCGGATCCAAAAGGAACTTCACAAAGTCATCCAATGACTTACGGGTTACGATGAAAAACGGTTGCAATCTCTGATTGTTGATGAAGTGACTTTCGAGAGCTTCTTCAAAAAATGTAAACTCAGTCCGAACGCACACCTCATTAAAGGCAGTATTTGTGGCTATAGAGTCGAAGAGTTGCAAAGTCCATTGATTCAAAAGGTCAGGTACCTAGACAAGCTGGTCGACGAGCTAACCAAGGGGAAAAAGATGGGAGAAATACTACGCGCCAATAAATAGTTCGGCATGACTTAAAGACTAACGATACAAATCAGCTCATAATCATATGCTGGAGCATAGGGGTTGAATTCTTGCTGATAATTGTTGGACCAAAACCCTCATTGCTCTGTACGAGGATTTGGGCTAGCTTCGGGTGATTAACTTTAGGAAAATTTGATAGAATTTTTTATGTCAGGTTTTTTTCGACAATCTCGTTGGGCAAAAGTTTATGCAATCTGATATGACATGGCAATATGATGAGTTTAAACAAGTCGGAAAAGATTACGGAAAACAGTCGGAAGTCGATGCCTACGAACCCAGTCACTCCAGGTTTAGGGATATAGAAAAAGAGTGCCGAGAGATTATCCACAGAGTCCAGCTATCCTCTCGCGACATTTTAGCGGATTTTGGATGTGGGACAGGTGTGCTTGCTCGGTTAGCCTCAGATATATGCAGCCATGTTTACGCAGTAGATGTATCTCTTACCATGCTCCATTATGCTAAAAGCAAGTCTAGTAACGACAACATTACATTTTGTCATGCCGGATATCTTTCATACGAGCATTCTGGAGATTCACCGACAGTGATTACCTCATCACTCTCTTTTCATCATCTGCCTGATTTTTGGAAAGGAATCGCTTTGCAAAGGCTGCATACATTACTTGCTCCGAAAGGAAAATTCTTTTTAGTAGATGTTATTCTCGATGATAAAAATCCCATTCAGGAGATATCATCATTTATAGATAAACAAACGAAACTTGGAGGCGATTTCCTTAGGGAGGATGCAGAAAGTCACTTCAGAGAAGAGTTTTCAACCTATGATTGGGTTATCGATGGTTTGTTAGATAGAACAGGATTTCATGTGGTAGAGAAAAATAAGTTTGATGGCATTATCGCCGCATACCTATGCGAAAAAATTTAGACTACGATCGCTATGGTGTAGCGAAGCACACGAGTCACAACAAGCACCCGAACTAATGGCTTGCTTTCCATTACTAATAGTCTAGTTGTTACGTTAATTTATGGTTACTGGTCACTACACAGAGTTATATGCTTTGGCATATACCAAGCAAAAGAGACGATAATGCGTGCGAAATTTAAGACATTAGGTACAATCGCGCTTTCAGTAGTTATTGCGTCATTGTCTCATGCTGGAGCGCCTGCCCCAAATAGCAAAGATCTCGAAGAAGTCATTGAGGAGATCAGTTATGTAGAGACCCAACAACCTGGAATCATCCTCAGCGGATATGTCGATGCAGGATACATCTACAACTTCACCTCCGGCACGCTGGGCCACCGTTGGCTGGGTGACGATGCCAATGCCGAAGGCGACTTCAACCTCAATCAAATGAAGCTCGTCCTTGAGAGGCCTCTGACCGATGACAACGAACTTCAGGCTGGATTCCGCACCGATGTGATCGTTGGCGAGGATGCCGCATCCTTCACCTCCAACCCCGCAGGCAGTCCCGATGGCGACACTCTCTACCTGCAACAAGCATTTGCACAGCTCCGCTTACCTATAGGAAACGGCTTGGATGTCATCATTGG
>JBCCXA010000061.1 GCA_039192515.1 Verrucomicrobiota bacterium
AGGCTTTTAGCCAAGAAGTTGACGGAATCATGGGGCCAAGATCTTTTTACACCTTTTGGTATTTGGGGCAGATGCTCCAAGATAGCAAGAAGCTAAGAGATGTTTTTGTTAAAGGTGGAGGGAATTTTGCCATCTTCGATGTGGTGCTAAAAGATGATGAAAAAGTTCAACAATCAGTTAATCACGCCCTCGCCGAAATAATTAAGCCTGAAGTTACTTCGCGTTGGGAGTTTGCTGTCAAACCGTCGGTGGGAGTAAATTTTATCTACAGTGATTTGAGTTGGCTCGGTAGCTATGCCAAACAAGAGAGTGCTTTTGGTGAACTGATGTCTGGTGAGACTTTTACCAAGAATAAGGAGCGTGCTAGTAAGATTCGTGAGAAGTTAGATCGTAGCTTCTTTGTCATGCACCGCAGTAAAATCACTACCGACGAAGATCGTATGGGGGTGCTGAGCCTGCTTTATCAAGATGAAGAAAAACTCAGTGGCGAAGCTATTCTCTATGAAGCAGATCGAGATTTTGTGCACTCAAGGGATTTGAAGAGAATCTTCTCCAAGAGCGGGGGATCTGGTTTTGATTTTCAAGTGATTGTCTATGATCCTTCATCCTTTGCTGAGATAGTGGGGATCCTAGGACTTCAAGGGCCTTCGAGCGATGAGGCTATGGGAACCGCTTTAAAGATATTACACTCTAAACCGGGTGAGATTGATGACACGCCCGAGATCGCTGCGCTTGGTATAAGCTTGAATCTACCCAAACGCAGCCAAAAACAAATCCATAAAGCAGTAGATGACTACCTAGTCCGGAAAGCTGCAATGGAAAAGAAGCGGCGCGAGGAGGAGTTGGAATTGGGACTCAAGAAGCATCAAGAGATCCAGAAACTACAAAAGCAATTGGATGATGCATTAAAAGGAGATCCAGATGTCACCGATGTGAAGGTATTAATGGGATTGCTAGGTGCGGTCAATGGAGCTAGCGGACTAAAGAAACTCAAAGCTCTAGCGGAGAAGAAAGGGTTCCTGGTGGTGAAAATTGGAATATCAAAACCTTTCCCACTTTTTAATAAGCAGATCGAAGATATCCGAAGCGATAGTGAGAATAATTGGCGATTCCCTCTGCGCTTTGGTTTAGCACCTCCTGAGGACGATTCGGATATTCCTGATCGGATGGGATTCAATGCTAAGAAAAGGAAAGATGGGAAGATTGCGGTGAGTCGCTATCCCTCTCGCTTGACATATGACTCGAGGACTTCGTCGAGAACGGGACCTGTATCGGGGGATTGGAAGTATGCTCCGATAACCGATGTGTATGATCCGTTGGAACCCGTTTTAGTGGAGATTGTGCAATTGAATCCTGGAACGACAGCTCTGGTTTGGATGTTACGAGACTTACTTGATGAGGATGTCTATGTGTCCAAGAGACAGTGGGTATTGGCACAAAGTTTACCTCAGGTGGCAGAGTCTCTATGGGATAAGAAGGAGATGGAAGATGTGATGGATACGGTGGACATCATCTTTACTGCGGGAGCCTTGGGCAGTGTGGTCACTGCTCCGCTGAAAGTGGGGCACGCAGCCTTTGCTAATATGGCGAGGACTACGGTGAGTCGAGAAGTCTTGAAGGCATCACTTACTTTCGTGGTGACGGAAACTCTAGCTATGAAGTTTGTGGAGTTTGATTATCGGGTGAATGAACTGGAGCGTGACAAGTATAGCAAGGAGGATCGAGAGAATTGGGGGTACTTTAAAGTAGCCTTATTGTTGTTTATGGCGGGCGCTATCAGTTTGAGTGCTATGCGGGGTGCTTATAAATATTACTTACACAATGCTTCATCACCGAGGATGAAGAGTGCCATCAAAGCGTTGCAAGAGGAGTTTGAAGCACAGGCCAAAGCTGAGGGACGAGTTGTAGGTGATGATGTAGCCAAAGGCGTTACTCAATCAGCTCAAGTAGATGCGAAGGTCCGCTCTAACAAGGTGATGTCACAGATGTTTCCGGACGCGACGGCAAAGGGTGGTTCGGAAGGCCTAGGACAACAGGCGGCGTGGTGGAACCCTTTCTCGAAGAATGCTTCGACTCCTAAACCGGAATTTTTGAAGAAACCATGGACCTCATGGCATAAAATTGATGCTCAGATTGCAGCCAAGGATGCCTTGGATGCTAGGACTGTTACAGAATACACCGATATTACAGTGAATGATGCTAGAGTAGCGATCCCCCAGATTTACAGCGGACCATTAACTCCTGAATTTGCTCAGGTGCAAAATGGTCGCACCTACTTACGTATCAATGGGATTGATGTTGAAAGCCTCGTAGCCCGTCTCAAGTCTTATTTTAATCAAGCTCATGCTGAGGCACTTACCGTTATTCATAGAGACAGAGAGTGGTGGGATGATCTTGCTGCAGGTAGGCACAATGGGTTAGGTGATTTTCCTAACACTTTGGATCGCGTTGCTTGGGCTAACCATTTGGCTAGTCTTTATACTGCTATCCGTGCGCAATTTGATGCCATTGATAATGCAATAGTGCGCATGAATACACAATTGGATTCTGGGACGCCAGCAGGTTCTTTTTTAATCGATCGTATTTCGGCAGGTATCATGGTCGAACTAGAAAACTTTGCTTCCATGAGGGTGCCAGGGCATCCAAATATGTTTGTTTTTAATACGGATATAGCTCGTGTTGCAGGTACTTTAGTTGGCGAAGCCAGAGCTCTTGGGAGATTGGAAATTCCAACACAAGCTATGTTGAATGATCATCTGAGAGACGCATTACAACTTTTCCCTGTTCCCCATCTTGAGGCGGCCTTATTACGTGGTCAATCAACGGATGCTATACGCTTAGGCCATGACTATGCGTGGCAACAAGTTAATGGCAGATGGCTTGATGATGTTGACCATATCGTGGGTTCTGCTGCCGCAACCTATGACCCAATCGAGCAGGTTATTCGTGTCCAACCGACTCCTATATCTCAAGCAGTATTACGTGAATTTGTAGTTCATGAAACTTATCATGCTTGGTTTCACGAATCATTCCCCTTCTTTGTTAAACTCAATAAGAGCTTCCAGCAAGATGTGATGACGAAGCTAGCACTCTTCTTCAATGAGAATAATGCCTATCGCTCGGGTTTGAGAGCTCGTCAGGATTTGATGGATAATGCTGCGATGATCTCACAATACGAATTAAATTACTTGGCAACACAAGCTAATTTTAAAGGGTTTCATGGACGGATCAAAAAATCGATTGGAAACAGAAAAATATCTCTTTCTGTTTATTATGCTGCCATTTTGGCTCACAAAATTTTTGTAAGCTTGCCTAAGGCCGGTCAAGAATACTTGATTAAAAGACCTACCGATTGGATGTTTCGTTAAGATAAGTTGTTCCTGTTAGGCGTATCAACCTAGTCTTTGGGGTTTGCAGCGGTATGGAGATGGGTTTTTACCTTACACGATTGCTGTTATCAATGATTTCACCGGTGGCGACATCAAAGGTGGGGGTAGATGCAAAGGTATCTCCTCCGGGTGCTCTTGCATCCGCACTGACTTCGATACGTGTCTGAGTCATCATCTGGTTGCCATCTCTGATTTGAATTTCTTTTGCTCTTACTTGGATGTTGGCTTCAAATAGAGTAATCATGCGGTCACCCTCTTGAATATCAATTTTGTAACTGATATCAGCTAATCTTAGTGTGCCAGGTGTTGTTTTCGTAACGGTAGTCATGTGGATTCTACTACCTGACGCCACGGCCTCATCTCTAAGAACGCGTAAGAAAGCTTCGATGCCTCTGTTTTGTAGCGCTTGGTTAACCATCTCGGGTGCTAGGCGAATGGCTTGTCCAGACTCGGCTCGTAGACCTGCACCTTGGCTATGAGCTCGTTGCCACCCTTGAAGTTCTGTTGAGGCATATTCACCCGCACTCATCATCTGTCTTTCTAAATTGGCACGGGCTTCTCGTGGTCCTATCCAACTATGGATGACAATACGAGGATCTCCTTTTGTTGGGCGCTCTACCATATAGACACCACTTGGAGTAGGAGTAGCGCTGGATCTCCTTACCGCATTGCGCACGCCTGCTTCCTCCGCTTCTGCTAGCGTCATGTATCTTCCTCCTTTTGTCGTGCCGTAGTGACGTGAATCTGGAAGATGGTAGATATTGCTATCGGTATTCACCCAAACGCGGAAATTGTTAGGAAGTCTTTGAGTGGCTAGTTGACGTGCTTGATCTTCTAATTCTAATAAGGTTTCAGTTAAGTTTTCCCTCCAAGCTCTTCCATGGAGATATCGCTTGACTTGGTGGAGACTATCAAATCCCATATCATTGAAGGTGATATTGAAACGGGACATGAAATCTAGAAGTTCTTCGAATTGCGCATAATCAGCAAGACTTGCTGGTGGGATAGGAGGGAGGCAAGGAGAGCTGCATAGTTTGAATGCTTTGGCTGCATTGGGGAAGCGTTGTACGGCGTCTCGAAGCTCCGGGCTCATTTCCAACAGTTCTTTAGTTTCCTCATTGACTCCATTGACCTTATGAACGATTTGCTCGGTTTCGGTGCTGATTTTTTTAGAGGCTATATCATCTAAGACATCAGTACTTCTTGAGGTTCTGGAGAGTTTAGCCGCTTGAAGTAACTCGGTGGCCTCCATCCCAAAGTCAATCATGTCAATAAGGGTAAAGAGAGAGTCCCATATGGCTTGGCTTCTTTTGGCCTCGGCTTCATCAGAGCTAAAAAGCCCGCTGCCAACGCCAGCATTAGCAGCGGTGGCATAGTCGTCAGCCTCCTCCCAGCTCTTGATGGATTGAACTGCTCCAGACGCTAGGCCCAATCCTGCACTCAAGAATGGACCAATGCCTGGCACAAATAGCAGGGCAAGTGAAGCTCCTGTTAGTCCAAGCTGAGTCCAAAGATTATAGCTAGATTCACGTTGCTGGAGTAACTTGATGGAAGTCAAAACATCAGGATTACTCATTGTTAGATCTTGCAACAAGGGGTTGACAATGCTTTGAACACTAAGAACAGGAATATCACCTGTTACCAAGCGCTTTCTCGTATCGTCGATATCTCTGACCACTTGACGTAATGCCAGTGCGGTTAATTGAGTGAAGTGCTGTCCCATGGTGGGATAAGATGATTGATAACGATGGGCTGCTGCCACCTCTGGGTAAGTGGCTTTAATAAGGCGGATCGTTTTTTCAACTTCTTTGAGTCGACGATTGATCTTCGCTATTTCTGCACTCCTGACACGATCACTTAAGCGATCAGCAGCAGGGTCACGCATACGGGTTTCTCCAGGACTTCCACCAAGCCTCTTGGGCGGAGCATAAGATTTTAAACCGCTTCTCCGAGAAAGGAGGTCTTGGTAAATAGGAAACAATTCCCGTGCCGCCCTTATTCTAGGTGTTTCCGTATTCAATGATGGGAGGGGATATTGATCTACCATTTCTAAAGCCTCTTGTCTATTTTCTGCAAGAAGTTCAAAAGCCTTTCTGATGGCGAGACGTTTGAAGGCCTGGCTCAACTCACCGTAGCGAGCTTCAGAATTTCTTAGTAGGTCTTCATCCCTTTTACTAATTTTTTGAGTCTTACTTAGGTCACCCAATTCACTAGGATCTATGATTTGCACTTCATGCGTCACAAAAATATGGTTGGTGCCTCCATGCCCGGCAAATCCTAGTGGTTTACCACGGAAGAAAATCGTTCGGTGTCCTGACTGAGTAAATTGGTATCTCATTTCCAGCGGGTAGGAATGACCGAGGAGACCTGGTTTTTCAGGAAAGGAGTGTTGGCCCCCATAGCCATCAATGACTCCAAATTCTGGGTTTTCATAGTCATAGATAGTGAGTTCATCAGGGTACACTCCAGGTCTAATGGTTCCTTTATGAGCTTCTTTAGACATTCGCTGTTTCTCGGAATCGGTACGGTCGGTTTCATTTCTTAAACGGAAGGTAACAATAGACCCTTTTAAGATAATGGGTGAAGGATGATCCACTTCAATATACCAGCGAAGTCCTCCAGCTTCCTTCTGGTCTTCTTCAGTGCTACGTTGAACTGATATTAAGGATGGCTTTTTCTTTGAATCCTTTTGCTGTACCACATGTGTAAGCTCATGGGCTAGTAACTTTTTTCCTGTTATTGTTGCAGGATTGAATTTTCCATGATTGAAGAAGATATCATTCCCACTAGTAAAAGCTTGGGCGTGCAACTGTTTTGTCAAAGTTGGATTCTCGTGAATACGAACTTTGCTAAAGTCTTCTCCGAAATAGCTTTCAACACTTTCTCTCACTTCATTTGGGAGGGGTGATCCCTTACCTTGTTTTTGCCTCATTTGATTTTCAAGACTGGAGTAAGACGATGAGTTTACCTCTCGATGAAATTTGGATGAGATTTTGCTTATTTTGCGTGGGTGCTTTTGTAGGGAGGATTGTCCAAATGATTGTTCGATTTCAGAGGCTTCTTTTTCATAAGCATCTTTGCCAGATCCTCTATTTAATTTGAATTGGATAAGGAACTCATTGTTAAGGTCGTCGTCTTCCTGGCACTTAGGACAAGCTCCTCCGCAAGCACATTTGCGTTGAACTAAAAGAGGGGAGGTTTGCGCTTCCTGGTTTTGCTTTTTTGAGTCATTATCGGATGAGACTTCCAAATCAATCAGGCCTTCAGGCGTTACAGCGTGCTTGCTTGGCAGTGAAAAAAGAAATGAATGAAAGGGATTGGCCATATCAATTTACGATCTCGGTGCTATACAATTTCTAACTAACCATAGAAAGCAAAGTGATTCTTTTCAATAATCGTCTGAATAGGGCAGGCAGCCTCTGTATGATCTGAGCTTTCCTTCCAAAAATCATTTCTACTTATCAATGGGCTGACCGAGCCCACGTAAACTGAAATTTTGATGTAGTTATTGATCTAGAATCCATTACTGTGTTTTAGGATTAGTAAATGTAACTTATTTTGTCTAACATCTGCCTTGGGGCGCGAGTCTTAGACCGTCACCTCGAAGGGCTGGTTCGCATAGTGTTCGGCTCTACTCTTTCACTGAATCAGTAGAATATGGTTCTACGATGGCGACATAGCCTCCACCAGGTGCTAGCCTGAGCTTTAGCTCAGACTCATTTGTTGCGGTACTTTCTCCGATGCTGGTATCGGTCGCTTTCTTTGCTGCATTTGGCCCGTCTGACCAGAATCTAAGCCGATATTTGCCCTTGGGCAGGAAATCCAATTTGCACGACAGCTCACGTGGTATCCAGTCTGTCATAGCGCAGATGAACCATCTGTTGCCATTGCGACGGGCCAGGGCCAGAACGTTGCCTATCTCAGCCTTGAGTACAACGGTCTCGTTCCAGGTGGTAGGAACTTCCTGAAGAAATGGCATGCATTCAGGGTTCTTTCGGTATTTGGTCGGTGTATCGGCCAGCATCTGCAACGGGCTTAAATAGGCCACATACATGGCTAATTGATGACAGCGAGTACCCAGGCTACCGGGATCCTCGTGTTTCGCAAGGAATTCGGCTTCACTATAGTTGTCCATTGCACCTGGAGTGTAGTCCATTGGACCAACTGCCATACGGATGAATGGCACCAGAACAGCCATGTCGGGATTGGCACTCTTACTCCACTTGCTTTGCTCGAGACCCAGGACAGACTCGTGGGTCAATACGTTCGGGTACGTGCGCTGAAGGCCGGTAGGTTTGGATCCGCCATGGAAATTCACGATCAGCTTGTGCTGGGCGGCTCTCTCCGCGATTCTTGCGCAGAAATCCATCATCACTTGATCGTCACGCTGCATGAAATCGACTTTGATCCCCTTTATTCCCCACTTGGAGAACTGCTTGAATGCCGCATCAAAGTTGCGCTCCAGCGCTGTGGAGGTCATCCAGAGGATAATGCCCACATTCTTTGCCTTGCCATACTCAACAAGCTTTCGAATGTTGAGGGCAGGAATAACATCTAGCAGCTTGGCAGGACCCACAACACTCCATCCCTCGTCAAGTATAACGTACGGTAGTTTGTTTGCAGAGGCGAAATCAATGTAGTTCTTATAGGTCGCTTGGTTGATTCCGGCTTCGAACGGGACATCGGTAATATTCCAGGCATTCCACCAATCCCACGCGGCCTTTCCAGGTTTGATCCAGGAGGTATCATTCAACCGGCATGGATCGGCTAGAGTATAAAGCATGGTTGAGGTCAAGAGACCGGCATCATCTGTTATCAATAGGGCTCGCCATGGATAGCTGCGGGTGCCCGCTGTCTTGGCCAGGAAACTGTTGTATTCCAAGACGGTCAGGTTGCGGTCGTCTTTGAGATCTAGCTTGGCAGGATGGTGAGGAAATGATGCTGTAAGCTCTGTCTTCTCACCGCCTTTGATCCAGAGTCCGGGATACTCCTCAACATTGACATCAGTCAGTAGAAGGTTTTGTTTGCGGCCTAGTTCTACCAGCAATGGAACACAGGCGGTTATGAGGTCTTTCGTTTGAGACAAAACGCTATGTTTGAAATAATTTTCCTGATGAGAGAAGAAGCCTTCTCCCTTATGGATTGGATAGTATACAGGATAGTCTTCAGCAAAAGTGAAGGAGAGCCTTTCACTGTTAACGGTGACTTCATCCTTTTCAAACTGGCTTTCCCATCGAAAAGCAACACCATCGTCATAAACGCGGATGCGTAGTGCTACGGGACAGTCAAACTGAACCAGGGTTTCCGTACAAGCCTCCTCTATAAGATCCTTGATTGTCGGGACTATTGGAGTAACAGAATTCCGAATATGCTTCTGCTCAGAACTCTTGACCTTGAAGGTCCCCGGATATTCCACTCCGTCAATGGTAATGGAAATCGGAATACCAGTAATGATCTCTCTTCTCTCTTTGGCCAGTCGGCCGACAAGAGATTTTTCGCTATGAGCAAGATGAAAGGTTATCGTTTTGTCTGGCGAGCGGGTCAAGACCTCTTCTGCTCGACTCATAGCATGTGTAAGCAAGACTAGCGACACTACAGTTTCTAGTATTCTTCTCATTCCCATTCTTATCCTCCATTTCTGGTTCTTGCGAACTATTGATTGAGCACAAAATGTCTCAACTCTTAAACGGGGGCAGTATAGTAACCCTGTTGATTGTTCGAAGTACTTGCCAAATTAGCAACAGGCTGTTGGTAAATCAGTGGGTCACTTTTGATGAGTTTACGTGGTTTTAATGGCTCCTGGCTAATTCCTGATAAATGGACAAGAACAGCAGTCGCGCATATTGTAAATTTAATGAATGTGTTGTATTTCATATAGTTATAATGAGTTAAGCGGATTGATTAGTTGTAGGCTTTATAGAAAATTCAATAAATAGTCCAGTAGATAATAGGTGATTAAAAGCAACTCTCTTTGTAAGAAGAATGTTATGGAAGGGGTTAGGCATGAGCGGGCTCCTGATTGAGAGTGAGTGGAGGAAGATGCTTTAGAAGGGAATTGGCATGAATAATGAGTTGGCGCATGAGAGCTGTGAGAGCGACTTTAGGACTCTTACCATTGGCGATAAGATGCTTATAAAAAGGTGATAGGGACAGGATTACGCCTGCTAGAAACAGCCGCAGCCATGTATAGTGCTTTCCTAGCCTTTGGCCTTCCGCCCCAAGTTTTACGTCGTCCTTTAAAAAGAGCCACTATCACAGTTAAGAGGTGCGGTGCCCGTAAGAGCAGAAGCTGGAGAACGATTCAGAGAGCCAAGCTCTGGAATAGAAGCTAACAGGCTAACAGCAGTAATAAATCCGACACTGTTGATACTCGAGATCAGGTCAATGCGTTTTTTTAAAGAGGGCTGGGATTTAACGAGATGATGTAAAAGTTCTTCGATTTTCTCTATTTGCTTTTTAAGAGAACGTATATGAGAGTTAATGAGTTTTCTTAATGGAGTAGAGGAAGTGGAAGTCAAGCGATTGCTTTCAGCAGTGACCATGACGAGGAGTTGAGATTTACGGTCAGAGAGTTCACCGAGCTCTGCATGATATGGGGGTAGAGGCTCAGTGGGCTGAGGATTCATACAAGAGCCGTAGTCAGAGAGTAGGTGAGCATCAATGGTGTCAGTTTTAGCTAAAAGTCCTTTAGCTCTAGCAAAATCTCGGACTTGTCTGGGATTGATAATAGAGATGGAGATATGATGTTCATGCAAAAAGCTAAGCAAATGGAGGTGATAAGAACCAGAAGCTTCGCAAATAACATGAGGTAAAGCAATTTTGGATAGATGCTTTAGAAGAGATCGAAAGCCCTTTGGGTGATTGGGTAATTCGATGACATGAGTGTTGATATGGACATCGAGCTTGTCTTTAGCAACATCGATGCCGATGTAATGAATTTGATTAGTAACTTGTATCATGATTTATGACTCCTCCTTGTGCTACGAACTGACATGAATTCAGAGGTCGTTCTGGTAACTCTACGAGTTAATAAATTTAGAGGGATTATCGATCCTGCTTTTAAACGCTCTCCATAAAAAATTGTGAGCCAGGGACAGAATGATTTGATAATCCCGAGCGTCTTAAACGTCAATAGACGATGATTAAGATGGTTTTCATTCACCTTGATGAAGAATAAAACATGGTAAAAAAAGTAGAGATTATCAACAAAAAAGGGACAGACCCTGTTATGTTGACAATTTCTGAAAATGTCTATAAGTTGTTGGAGATTAATGAGAAGCGCGCGAATTAAGGTAGAGGATAGAGCAGCAGTTTATCATTGTATGAGTCGCTGTGTGGGTGGGATGTGGCTAC
>JBCCXA010000062.1 GCA_039192515.1 Verrucomicrobiota bacterium
GAGACTCCTGATCCAACCGACAAGCTTATCAACAACCCAACCAACAGCCATACCAATGGCACGACCAATTGCTGCACCAATAGTTGCTACTCCAAAGATACTGCCAACAGCAGCACCCCCAGCGGCAAACACCTTTTCGATAGCAGCCTTCACTTGGACTTTTACCTTATCGTAAATAGAACCAATGAACTTAGCTAAGCCGCCAAAGTCTTTCTCAGCAAGGATAAAGGTCACACCATACTTTTTAGGCCAGTGATTGCCCTCACGAAGACTAAAATAGTGAAACTGCCAATCAGAATAGTTCTTCTCTTTGCCATCATGGAAACCATCCCCGATGAAGTGTTCCCCAATCTTTTTGACATCACCAGTCTCATCAGTTGAGATCCCTGCAAGTGCGATTGAATCATCGAATGGCCATTCCCAATCAGTTTCATCCTCACACTTGATTTTACGAATGTAGAGCCCTAACTTATCGGTGGTTGATTGTGCCTGAAAATTGTCATCAGGACCGTCAACAACACTGTAGAGATCGCCTTCATGGACCTCACCCCAGACTTCGCTGAAGCGTTCCATATTGAGAACACCTGAATCTACTGCTCTCACCTCAGAAGCTTGCATTTTGGATTGCAAGTCTTCCAAATTAACAGGAAGGCTTTCTGCAGGAATCAGTAAACCACCATCCGTTGGAGAAAACTCCGAGATAGGAACAGAAAGTTGAGGTGTGGTTAACCCCAGCAATTCGTAGTTAACTTGGAGCGTAGGTAATTCATCGCTGAGCTGAGTGAAGCCTCGGTCAAGAGCAACCTCTGCTGGCAACTCTCCATAACGCCCAAACACGCTTTCACGAAGCTTAACAGGAGCATTGATTAGCTCAAGAGCCTTAAGCTTAGCAGGACCAGATAGCTCCTCTTTTACAGACTGAAGAGCAGTCTGAAAATCGCCTTCCAATGTACCTGCTTGAAGCTCGGCATCGGGATTAGCTGCAGCAACCGCTAGAGAGTATTTAGCAGCATTGAAAACATCCTCCATAACCTTCAGCAATTCCCCATCTGGTGCCTCAGCTGAAGGAGATTCCGTATTGGTTGGTTTAATATTCAATACCCCTGGATTAAGGATATCTAGTTGTATCTCTGGTGTCGTGGGCATTTAAGATGCTCCTTAAGTTCAACACCCTCAATATATTTCTATCTAACGAGTTTCACAGTACCCTCATGAGGAGACTATTATTCAGACAAGATCTAATGGGACGTTGAGCCTCTAATAATTATTTTCCTATAAAAAACCTATACATAAAGGCGTTCTATAAGCTCTTCCACAGAATGAGAAAACCTCGACTCCATAGAGTCGAGGTCGGATTTAATTTTACTTACAAGAGGTACACAGGCAAAACAATGAACTTATTCCGCATGAACATGTGGACGATCAAACCTCATCACACTCTGCTCCGAGTTACTTGAATACTCAGAGAAGCTGTTTGATAGATTTGACCAGCCAGAACTCACGCCTTCTGATGTATTTTCATATTTCAGCACTCCAAAAGGCTGAAATCCAAGGATTTGGGCTTCACCGATAGCAGATAAATCAGAACTGAGAAAAACAAATTGCCAGTCATCCTCATCTTGCTTCTCATCAATCATTGACTCAATTTCAGTTTTAGTAAACTCAAAACTAGAGTTTTCACGACCATCAGTAATAATAGCCATTACGACTTTCTCAGGCCGCTCATCTTCACTCAAAGCATCTAAATCTGCCTCTAAATCATTGATACTTCTACCAATTGCATCAAGAAGTGGAGTACCACCTCGTGGGACAAAATCATTCCGATCCAAATCAGAAACACCTGCTAAGTCCTGAAAATCATAAATAACCTCATAGGAATCAGAGGAATCAAATTGAACGAAGGAAAGCGTAGCATCTGTTGAGTTATCCCTTTGATCATCCAGAAATTGATTAAAACCTCCAATTGTATCTTCCCTGATCGAGTCCATAGAACCGGAACGATCCAGAAGAATACTGATGTGAGTAGAGTTTGTTGGCGAATCTTTTTTTTCAGAAACGTTATGTGCAAAGACAGCATTACTAGCCGAGGCAGTAAATACAGCAGCTACTAGAAAGCTTTTCAGAATAGACTTATGGTTTGTGGTAAAGAAAGAAGATTGCATTGTCTTAGTCCTCTAATATTTGACAAAAAGTACTAAAAAACTCACAAGTGAAAGCAAGGCATTCTCTAGATAGGCGCAGAAAGGCAAAAATCTTTAAAGCCTTTGGCTTGAAGTGGTTCTAATGGCTGTATACCCTGCCTCGATCACCTAGCTGTTGCTCCAAAAGGAGTGGTGAATGAGGAATCACAGTACTGCTACCAGCTAAGCCAGGTACAGGTGATTCGAGCATAGCTGAGCCGTTACCTGCTACTGAACCAGCAACATTACCCGCGTGATATCCAAACTCTGCAAAGTTCATAGCATCCTCGTGCGAGAAACCCAAAAAGGTATCTAAGCCGTAAAGACCTGAAGCCAAAGGTGAACCATTCAGAATCTCGGCTTCTCGAATAATGTTCCTTGGTGGTGGACCCATGTTTTCAGGGCGTAGCGTCGAAATAGTTGGGGAATCATCAAGAGTAAAATCTGGAACCATATTGCCACGGTCATCAAGAGTAAATCCATATTGTTCCATTGAACACATTGGGCCATCTTGATATACCTGCGCATCTGGGCCACACATCAAAGATGAGTCATTCGCTTGGGCCACAACAGGAATAAATGTAGTGCCAACTGCCAGCAGTAAAAGAGCGAGCTTATTCTTCATGGTCAATCACTCCTTCGTGAAATACGTGAAAACAAAACAAAGAAAAATTGAAAACAAAAGCTGCAGATTCTTTTCTAAAAAGAAGAGAAAATTAGTTACGAAGTGACTTCACTCACCACATCATCTGAAGCAACCTCTTGAGTGACTGGTTCTAATTGAGACCAGGCAACGCGTCCGTCTTCTGTTGGTGTAAGCACCAGTGGGGCATCAAGTTGAAGTGTCTGACGGCTACCTGGCAGAACCTGAACGGCAATCGCAACTTCAGGTGAGGGATCATTGATAAGGTGCTGAGCTGCCGTTCCTAATGCAAAGCCAATAATAGGCCCCATCATGTCACCATCACCAGCGATTAATCGTCCTACTCCTGAACCCAGAACAGGTAAGTAGCTATTGTTATTCATGCCTTGGCGGAATCGAGCATCTTGATAAATTGAAACACCCCCCATATCAACTGAGGAGGTTTCAATAGGCACAAATTGACCGCCAATATTAATGGCAGTAGCTGTCAGGTTAATATTGCTTTCATCCGCTGTAAGTTGAATTTGTACGTCAGCGCCAGTGCGGCCAACAGGATTACCTTCAGTATCCAGGAGTTCATGAGCCAAAGGTAACGTAATATTCTTAGAGCCACCTTCCATCATCTCAATAATCTCCTGGTGCGGAAACACTAAAGTAAGCGCAGATGACTCTGAAACAACTGACAAAGGAGTAACAGACAAAGAAGGAGAGTTCTCAGCCTTAACTGGAAGAGATAAAAAACCACAAAAGAGAACAGCTGCACCTGCACCAATTGCAGGGAGT
Source organism: Verrucomicrobiota bacterium (assembly GCA_039192515.1). NCBI lineage: Bacteria > Pseudomonadati > Verrucomicrobiota > Verrucomicrobiota bacterium. Next base: position 3,607 of record JBCCXA010000062.1, read on the forward strand.
GTGACAGAATTATTGATCATTGGAAAAACCTCATATTCTTAAAAGGAAGGGCTCAGGCTAAACAAATCCTCAAATTGTCGCCTGAACCGTAAACTAGAAAGGCAGGACTTACTGTTGAGGAGTTAGGCCAAAGCGACTAAAATCGAGTAGGTTCGACAGAAGAAAACTATCTCGCTGCATCTGAATTTGTTCCATTCCTAGCCTTTCCTGGCTCTCAATAGCCTGTACATATGTGGCTTGTTGATCTTGATTGATCTGAATACGGGCATTCGCATCAATTTCAGCTCGTTCTGTCAGGCCATTTTCAGAAGTTTGAGTATTGATGATAGATTCATTGGAAACCATATTCTGAATAGCCATCATAGTGTTTCCTTCAGTAACAGCAGTACAGTTGCCATCATTAGAAAGAAGCTGATCTAGAGTGAGTTGATACGTAGTGGCATTGGTTTGATCACGATCATAAGTTTCATGAGTCTGACTATTTGCGCTCGATTGATGATGATCCTCACGGCGTAAACCTCCGCCACCACCAAGGCTTATTGGACCAAAGCCAATCTTTCCGTTACCACTCGAATCACGAATACGGCTAGAGCTATCAGCTGATTGTTCACCAGTACTATTAGAACCACTATCGTTCGCCGTCCCATTGTCAGTAATCGTTTCTGAATACCCTCCTACAACCGGGTCACAGTAATCGGTGCTTAATTTGTATGAGTCAAAATCAGGTAATACTTGAGCATTGGCAACAGCTACAGGCATAGTAGTCAAAACAGCGACAGTTGCAGCTAGATATCGATTCATGTCTTAACCTCAAAACTTCAATAAAAAGATTTTCAGAGAAGAGTTAATTCAAACTACCTCCTCTAATAAACAAAGTTGATTTTCAAAACCTTGGTTGAAAAAATCCCTGCAAGCTTGCACTTGCAGGGATAAATGCTGTAGCTGTTTTAGTATTGAATAAATCTCAATATTAAAACAGTTAACTGCTCAACAGAAAAACAAGTATGTTAGTCAGTCAAGGTGTTTGGATCTGGAGATTCTAAAGACGGATATAATTCATAGGAATCAGTGCAATCTAACTCAGAAGAATCCTCTATTAACTCATACGCAGCACACTCAGTTGCAAAAAAATCTAGCTTAGGCTTCCCCTCAATCTGACGAGAGGCAACAGCTTTTTCGTAGAGATGAGCAGGAACAACAGTTGGAACATCGGAAGAGTCTGAATAATAAGCTTTTTGACTCTTCAAAATGTCATAGGGATTCAAGATAGCTTTACGAACATTGATGGCTGTATAAGAAGGGCAATCGATAACTAAAGAGCTATTACTCCAATATGGACAGCTTTTATACTCTCCAATGACAATTGCAGCGGCGGCAGCGACTTGTGGTGTAGCAAATGAAGTTCCTGCACAGCTATGCACAAAATCACCTTCAGAAGAGGGTAAAACAATCCCCAATGCTTTTGACTCCCAAAGATGCTCAGGTGTACAAGCCTCTGAAGTCATAGGCTCTCCACCTGCAGCCAAAATATCAACCCCATTTAAATGACTAGAGTAACTGGCCAACTCATTATTGGCATTGTAAGATCCAACAGTTATAACGCCCGGATGATCCAACAAACGTTGAAATAATTCAGGAACGTTATCATTAGGTGCATAATTTCCCGAAGCTAAAACAATTACTACATTTTGCTTATAAGCTTCTTCAACTGCAGCCAACAACTGTTTAGCGACTTGAATATTTTCAGGTTTTTGCCAAGCTTCCTGCTCATTATCTAAAGGCTTTATATCTAGACTGATATTAATGACATCAGCTTTCTTGTCTAATGCCTTTTTAATTCCAAGAGCCAGCATTTCAACACTTACACGTTCTGTCTCATCAGAAGCATCTTCTATGATTCGAATAGGAATAGTAGATGCTAAATGAGCCATTCCAGGCCCTGCTGACGCATCACAAGTTGGTTGGACAATAGACAAAGCAACTTGTGTATCATGATAACTCTCTACAACTGAGGCATCAGCATGTTTGATATCGACACCTTTAGCACCCACAGTAAAATCAAACCCTGGAGAAAACCGCTCTTCACTAATAAACCCTCCATACTCTATACCATCGCCGATAAAAGCAATATTCACATCCTGTGCCCATCGAAAGTACTTCTGATACCGAAGCATTTTTTCCCAATGATCTAATAATCCCCAGCTTATTGGCATATGGGGATCATTAACCTCATACTTCTTATCAGAAGAATATTCATCACCTTGCACACAAACCTCTTTGAACGTCGATGAAAGCACTTCAGATGAACCTTCAAATTGCTTAGCAGGAGAAGAACTTGAGACAAATGACTGGGGAGTATCTGATATCTTTGATGAAGATATTGAATCCGATGGAGGTGAAGGTGTTGAGCATGAAATGCTCAATAAAACCCCTAAAAAAAAAGCGAAAACCTTATACAACCTTTTTGTTGAAAACATCATCCTCTTTACCACTAAAGAAACTAATGAGAGTGACTTGTAAGATGACTAAGCAAATCCGACATTGGAATAGTATTCTCTACCCTTATATTGCCTAACCAAACTTGATAGTGAAGACTGTCAGTAACTCCTAACGTGACCTGTCGCAGTCGCAGTATTTCCTCTTCATCGCTGAGTTGGTCTTGAAATGATTTCTCCGGAACTTCAATACTGGAGACCGATAAGCCTAACCCTTTAGGTAACAATTTCTCAGTTGAATCAGGATATATTGCGACATAGAGCTTGAAATTATCTTCCTCCTTAGCAGACTTGATAGTAACAACAACAACTAAACGATACTCCGTCTGATCGGTTTTAAGTGAAACTTTTGATTCTAATTCCTGACTTATTTTTTGCGGCTGTATATTTGTTTCTGGAGAGAACGCACCACAGGCTCTGAGCTGCCAAGAGTCTTTATTAGACTGCTCATTCATCTCTGAAGAAGATGCGCCAGCGGCTCTTAGTTGCCAAGAATCTGAACCTGTTTTTCGCTTCTTATTCGGTCTGATTTTCCAACCTTTAAGCGGAGATGCATCAGATTTTAATATATCTCTATTTGATGCTCCAGAGCCACGCATAATTGTCTCTTGGACATAAGAAAGTAAAAACTCTGTCAACTGCTCATAAGATTGCAGGGCTTCTATTGAGATGACAGTAGATTTAGAAAAATCATTACTTAAACTATGGATAGGCAAATATCCAATAACTTTACCTCTTACTGCTTGAGGATCTAAACATTCAATACTCGTAACTACGCAAGCAATTACATCATCATCTAAATCTTGTGGGACCTGAAATCTTACTTCTCCAGGCAGTAAAGCAATACATATAAGCCTAGCTCCTCCCTGAAGGTATAAATCATTGATATCTCCAAGAAAAGAGAAAGCATGCATAGCGGCTTTTTGACTATAGCTTTTCGTCAAATCTGTGCTGATAAAAGGCTTAATCGCATAATCAACCAGCAAAGGTGCTGCTACATTAAGAGCAACTTTTTTCTTTTGTTCAGGTTGATCATACTTTTTTACGCATCGTTGTATATGTTCTTGCTGCTCTGTAGGTAAACGTACAGGATAACCAGACATACCCCTATTAATATCATTAGTCATCACCAAACTCTCCTTGATCATCTAGATCTGCAATAAATTTCTTCATAAAAGAAGAAAATATAGGGATCCATTTACTTGCAGCATGTTCAGTCACTCCAAACACTTTAAAATAATCGCTTACCTGACGACGACTGAGATTTTTTCCCGATTGAACAAGTTTAAATGTGGTGTAGGCATTCATCTGAGGATATTTAGGATGGCACTTTTGAATCAGAGATTTTCGGATATGGGGGCGTTCGATAACCTCCGCCAATAAATCCAAAACGTGCTGTGAGTACACTTTTTTGTTGATTACCTCCTTAGAATCTAACGCTCTATCTAAAACTTCTTCTGGTAAAGGCTCACTAGATTTCAATATATCCTCTAACTTATTTTCTCCATCTTTTCCAAATGATTCGTATATTGAAACAGGAGGCATCTTCAAAAGACGATTTAGTTCATCTTTAGCTCCTCGTTTACTTTTAGGATTTTGACAAACTTTCCTGCGAAGAGAGAGAGCAGTCCAGCGAAGACACCATACACGACTGTAATATCCAAACAAACACTCTTTAATAGACCTAGAAGGTGAGCAATAAAAGTCTTGCAGTACAGGTCTTTTTGGATAAGGATTTTCGTCCTCTAGTGCAAAAACGTAATTCAAAACAAAGTCTATGCACTCACTAAGCTGGGAGTAACACCAAGCCATCTTCAAAAGCTTAAACTCACCGCTTGTGTAGCGAAATATGAGGTATATCCTAGCCCAGACATACAGGTTCCCTTCAGCTCTTAATTTCGTAACACCATCTGAATTTTGATAATCATTTATCAATTGAGATAAATCTTTATCAGTGAAATTCAAATATTTTTTTTCAAAATCATCATAGCTACCACAATCATTTGCTTTCATGTATAGACACCCCATGAGGTAAAGCTGCCCCTGGAAAAACTATAAGGAGCCAAACAAAAACAGGGCAAACCCTTTTAATTTCTTGAGAAACCTCCAAAAGTACAAAGTACAAACAAAAGAAAGCGTTGGAAAACCCAAACGCGCCCCCTCATATAGCTAAGTCAACTTAGACTTAGGTGGTTGAAATACATTTATTTATTTTTATTAAGACGTCTGAATTAGCGGCAGTCTTAGTCTTTCTGTATTTTTCTAACCTTGCCATGCAAACACTTTGAGCCTGTCACTAATAATTCATCACCATTACTTCTGCGACCTTTCCTCGCTTGGATACCTTTGAATTAATCGCTCGGCTTGCCTGGACCTGTACACATCGATAGTCCGCATAGAGGGAGCAGATGAACTCAGTACAGGAATTGCTCAGCAGCACCTTGCAGCCCCTCCGAGCAAGCTCATCCACGGTCAGCTTAAGCCTTATCTGCTCTGCACGATCAAACCCAGCCCCCTCATAACTGGTAAAAGATGCCGTTTCGGACACCGGATCATAGGGCGGGTCAAAGTAGATAAAATCGCCTCGCTTGGCATCGGCTACTAAATCAGCAAAATCTGAACGCTCAACTCGGATATTCCTCTGGCCCAAATATCCACTCACCATGTTCAGCAATGGAGCATTCACAATTTTTGGATTCTTGTACCGACCAAACGGGGCGTTCTGCTGGTTCTTCCGATTGACCCGGTAGAGCCCGTTATAGCAGGTGCGATTAAGGTAAATAAGCCTCGCAGCACGTTCAACCGCTGAACGCTGGTAGTAATCCTCTGTCCTATCCCAGGCCCTAACCCGATAGAAATACTCTGACTCGTTTCGGTGGAGCTGTAGTGCCTGGATAAGCTCATCCACTGAATCCCGAACAGTCCTGTAGCAGTTAACTTGCTCAGCATTACTATCCCCTACTACGGCTCGACTGGGATCCAGGGCAAAGAGTAGGGCACCACCACCCAAAAACGGC
>JBCCXA010000063.1 GCA_039192515.1 Verrucomicrobiota bacterium
CAGTTCCAAGGTGTTGCGTCCACTTCCAAAATCAAGGCCTTTGAGTCCGGAAGGGAAAAAAGCTAAACTCGGATAGGTAACGGCTCCCTTACTGGGAGTTGCATGATTTCCTAGACCAGAAAGATCTGACCATTGGCTCACCGGGTTTCCTTCAACAGAGCTGGCATCTGTGGCATTCAAGTGCAATACCAGTTCTGCAGTCCCTGGACCGGGCTCTGTCGCCCACTTTTGCACCAAAGCTTCCTGTTCAGATGCAAAGTTTTGTGCAGTCAGGGATCCATGGAAGACCTTCACTTCACCAACAAGCCCATTTAGATAACGGCCGGTTTTGGTAGTCATGCCTAGGAGCACGGGAACATTTCTCGAGAAATCTGCCGGAGGAACCGTTGTGCTACTTGTGGTGCCGGATTGAGAATCCCAAAGCTCGAAAAGACCAGTTCCAGCATGGTAATTGACACCGACCACAATGGTATCTCCCACCTTGACGGAGCCGCTTTGACTCAGTGTCTTACCATTCAAAGAGGATTGTATGCTACCGTTGGACATGCGGATCAAAAAACCGGATTGGGCATTTGATTGGTTGCCCAAAAGATCTTCACGGGTATTTCCAATTTTCCCTACCCGCTTGTAAGTCATTAATACGGCAAAGCCTGCAGGGTTTTGCCCTGTCTGGTCTAACCAAGTGTTGGAGTCCTGGGCACTGAACAACTCCAGAGCACTAGCGGCAGAACCAAAGTCTAGACCGCTTAATCCTGAGAGAAAAGTTTCGGAACTGGGGTAGGTAATCGAACCCATGTCTGCAGTGGCATCATTATTGTTTCCGGATTGATCTTTCCAGAGAGTCACCAACTGGCCATCGACAGCTACGTCGACTGTTGCATCCAAATGCATAACAAGGCCTAGTGGATCCGGGTTAGGGTCTGGCCCGTTAAGCACGCTAAGCTTGTAGCTTTGTTTGTCCGAGTCGCCATCTTTATCTTCGACGAGGACAGTGAAATTAAAATTCCCTTTTTCTTTTGGGGTTCCACCAATTTCACCTGTGGAGGCGCTGAGTGATAAACCAGAGGGTAGACTTCCTGATTGGATAGACCAGGTGAGTTTGCCGTTGCCCGAAGTGGCATATATGTAATGAGAGTATGGAGTATTTAGAGCGGCATCTGAGAAGAGTTTAGAGGTTCGGATATTCGGAGTAGTATCCGAAACTTTGGGCGTCCAACCTAAATATTCTTGCTCCTCTGCATTATAGTTATCCCAGTCTTTAGCTTCATTGTAGCCCATTCTTTCAGCTACTAGCCTGGGAACTGGATACCTTCCGTTCCAGGGTTCCATCTCAGCGGCTACGGCACCGTAACGGTGATTGTAAAGTGAAAGCATTTCATCCATTACATCCGGATTCTGTTTGGAAAGGTCTGTTTTCTCGGCGATGTCATCTACCACATTATAAAGCTCAAATTTTTTCACTCCGCGCGTACGGAAATAGTCAGTTAAAGACTGTCCTTTAGTGATATTGTCAAAACTACCCCAGATCTTCCAATCACCTTGGCGCATGGAAGTGTGCCGGTAGCCCATCCATATCGGGGGCACTTCACGTTCAAAAGTTTCGCCTCTTAGGGCAGGCATCATGCTAATACCGTCTAGAGACAGATCATTCATTTTATCGACTTCTAAAAGATCATAAAAAGTGGGCGCCAAATCAAAGAATGTTAGCGGTGTATCGATCACCCTGCCATCATCCAAAAGGCCTTTCCAATACATAATGGTGGGTTCCCGATAGCCTCCTTCGTAGAAGGAGCCCTTTTTAGATCTCAACCCGCCAGTAATACCTCGGAATCCTTGCGCAGGACCATTATCCGAGGTAAAGGTTATCCAACTGCTGTCTTTTAAATTAGTATCTTCTAGGTGTGTCAGCAGGCGCCCGATTTGATGGTCCATATGGTCTACGTTGGCGTAATATTCTTGCTGACCGTCAGAAAATTTTGATTTCGGGTATTTTGCTTCAAACTCAGGCGGTGATGCGATTGGGCCGTGAGGCTCGTGAAACCAGAGAACTAGGAAAAAGGGTTTATTGGGATCACGGCCGTTTTCCAGCCAATCAATTGCGCTGTCGACAACAAATCCGCAACTATAGCCCTTGATAGCAGGAAGGGGATTGGATTTCCTAGTTTTGTGATCGGTGCGCATCTCGTAGAAATTGTCTGTCTTCGCGTGGGACGGAGAAGCATTGTTGTGAGTAGCGATCCAGTGGTCAAAGCCCTGCTCGTGAGGAAATGTCTGATCCCAATCCTCCATGTCACCTATCAGCCCCCATTTACCATAGAAAGCGGTGCTGTATCCCGCTTCCTTGGCAATTTCTGCCAGCGTCACTTCTTCGTCAAGTAAGTGGACCACGGAATCGGTAGAAATAAAGGCATAGATACCACTTCGATAGGGAGTGCGTCCCGTCATCATACCGGAACGGCTTGGTGAACAGGTTGGATGGGCAGAATAAAAACTAGTAAATCGTGCTCCGTCTGTGGCCAGTTTGTCTAGGTTAGGTGTTTGAATGTTTGGATGACCAAAGCAACTAAGATCACCATAACCGAGATCATCAGCCATCATGATGATTATGTTTGGTCTTTCGGTCTGGGCTATGGAGGCTGATGCAGTCAAGACCAGCCAAAGGGTCATATTTATAATAGATGTTAGCAGAGAGTATTTCATATTTGATGTTCCATGATGTTTATTTTCTACGCTTTTAGATACAAAATTGAATTTACAGGTTTATTTGGGAACATCTCATAGATAGCTTCTAAGTAGAACAGGATGCTCAGCTCAGTGAAACTCGTAAAGTATACTGAGATTGGAAGCTCCTTATCAAATAGGCTTATTTTCATATTCATTCTATCCCGCATAACCATCAAGTTTAGCCTTAAAGCCAAATTAGCTAAGGCTGACTGCTAGCTTTGCTCTCTGATTCCTGTCTTCCTGGGGAAGTATGGCAAACTGAACTTCTGGGATAACCTAGCAGGGATTTTTTGTTAGTAGTAAAAAATGTCGATAAATCCTTTTTTATAACATAAAAGTCATCCTGAACTTCGTTTATTGCATCGCCTATTTAAGGTTAAATATAAATGATTATTTTTCAATCAAAATCCTAATAAATAGTTGCTCATCGGGTTCGGGGACTTGGTAGAGTCGCTCATCTAATTTCTCATCGACAGTGAATTCTGAAAAATCCCAGTCAACGTTCTTCCAAGTCTGAAGATCTGAGGAGGACTGAACTTGGTAACCTATAGTCAGGTCGTTTCTAAGAAGCATATGTGAGAATTGCATATCTCCAGATGCCTGGTCTGTGTATAGCTTAAAGCCGCGAGGAGCAATTCGAAAATTCAGAGGATTCCCTCCTAGGGCATATTCCGTTAGGTTATTAAGGCCATCTCCATCGAAGTCCGCATATTCTGGGCCAATGTTCATTCCTAATTCAGGCCACCAATAGTCGATTCCTTCGACTATCCATTTGGTAACCATGGAGCGGGTTTCAAACCGAAAGTGAGAAGCGCTTAAGAATTGGTCGAAGATTTTAACTTCGCAAATGGCGCCATTGAAGGAGCGATTGGTATGAGTGGTTCTCCCAATTGTCACAGGATTGGAGTTTGAGAAATCTTGAGCAGACACGGTTTTCTGGTGGATGATATTATTTATGGAGTCCCAAAACTCAAAAAGCTGCGTCTGAGGGTCATAATTAATAGCAAAAACTACAGTGTCTCCATCAGAAATATCGTCATACCTATCGGCTGTAATCACCGTTTTACCCAATGATGCTTGGAGTTTACCATTTGACATAGTCCGAAGCAGGATACTGTTAGAAGATTGCTTTGTGTTGTTACCGAACAGGTCATATCTCTTTCCTGAGGCTAGATCGTTGTTAGCAACAGCTAAGATAGCACAAAAGCCATCTGCGCCAGCAACCGTTTGGTCGAGCCAATCATCCGACTCAGAGGCAGAGAAAAGCTCTACTCTGTTTGACGAAGTGCCCACATCAATTCCTATGAGATCCGCTTTTGAACGTGTCACACTAGGATACGATATTTCACCTGAAAGTAGGACCGCGTGGTTTTCATTACCAGATAGATCAATCCAAAACTCGTCCACATCTGATTTGACTGAGGCTGCGTCATTTGCATCCAAATGCTGGAAGGGTTGCACCGTAGAGGTTCCAGTCAAAGTATAGAGGTCAGGAACGTCATGCTCGAAAAGAGTCCATTCGTCATTCCGGAAATCAATAAAATTCGAAATGACGGCCTCATCTGAAACCGCAAATTCAGGACGGTATTTGGCAAGAACAGGTGTCCATGACCTAATGAGGTCACTTTTGCTGGTATCCAGCCAGGATGACCATTGCAAAATCCAGGCTAACTCATTTGTTGTAGGATTATTTTTTAGTGGGAGTAGGTGTCTTGAATACCAGTCAAAATTTTTAGGATCTATGTAGCCATTCTCAAAATTAATGTCGTCATCTTCGTATTGAACAAACCCGCCTTTGACGCCTACCTCAGTTAATGCGGCAATTTTATTATATTCTCTGGCATAGGCAACAATGATCTGGGTTGCTAGCCTAAGGTCAGACTCAAAATTCCTTTTGTTATACATGTCCACGCCATACCCATCCACCCATCCGGGTCCGGGGTATTTCTCAAGAAATTCTTGAAAGCTTCTGGCATTATTAGGCGATTGAATATAAATCAAATTATGAACTCCCTTTACATCACGTAGGTATTCAACGGTTAGCTTCCATAGCGCTATATGTTCATCCTTGGTAGCATTTTTGCCAGACCACCAGAAGGAATTATGGTTTTGCTCGTGCAAAGGCCTGAAAAAAATAGGGATCAATTTACCCTCATCGTCTTTCATGGCCTTAAAGAATCCTGCAGCCTCGTCGAGATAATATTTATAGCGTATGTTGGCGGCAGATCCCTCAATTAAAGTATTAGTTACAGGATCTCCAGTGCGGCTGTCAAAGTCCAAATCATTGGTAGGGTTGGGCATGTGCCAACTCAAAGAAATAATGCCTCCTCTTCTGTGAACACGAGTGATGATTTCATGGTAATGAGTCTCATGATATCTGGCGTCCTCAAACTTAGGGGGTTTAAATTCTTCAGGGTTTTTCCAATCAAAACTAGGGATGTCATAGTCCGAATTGATCCATAAATACCAATCTTCGGAATCTCTGAGATCCAGCCCTATTACTGATGGGTTGCTTCCTGTTATTTCACGTATATCACTATTCGCATAATAGGTTAAATCTTGTGCGTGATAACCTCGCATAAATGGCCGCTGGACACCATACATAATTCTAGTTTTGGCGAGTTGCTGGACATTCTTGTAGAGCTCTACTGTTTCTTGAGTTGCCTTTTTGTCTATTAGGAGTGGAGCAGGCTCTGTAGGCATAGCATGAATCTCGGCACTTAAAACGCCTTCTTTTCCATTCTTGAATTTTGGAGAAATGGCATAAAAATAATTAGTCCCATTAGACACATTAGCATCAATGTAAGTATTCCCTTGGATATTTTGATAAAAGTGGTTATTGCTCATGTTGACCGGAGATGTAGTTGATCGATACAGATTGTAAGATTTGAGCTTGTTATTAAGTTCATTGGCCCAATTCAAATTTACTTGTCCATTTCCAGCTTCTGCCTCGAAGTCCCGAGGTCCTGATATTCTAAAAGTGATAGCCTTAAAGCTCCGTTTGCCGGCTGCGTAAGTGAGGTCATTAAGGATTGCTAGTCTATCTTGATCCTTGATTTCAATATTCAGCGGTTTGATCACAGACTTTGAGCCATTCGATGCTTTTGGACTCAGCATTTCACCTAAATCAGGAAGTGATGGCACAATGGATGAAGCTCTGCTTTTTCGCCATACCTCCAGGCGTCCACTGGTATCTTGTACCGTAACACTCACGAGTTCCAATGACTCACCTCGGCCTAAGCTCAGGCCACTGAAGTCGAACTCAAACAAAAGTGCGTCCTTGTTATCGATAAGGACATCCGTTTTTTTGCTAGAGGTAACTCCCCAACCATCGCCATTTTTAGCAAGTTCAGAGCCGGCCCCCGGAGCAAATTTCCAGTCCCAGGCGTTGACAGTGGCTTTAGTGCCTTCTTCGCCAATAGCTGTTATCCTCATCGTGAAGCTGCCTGTCGTTTCGACATTGCCGAATGATCCACTGATTCCGAGCCCAGAAATACCCGAAATAGTGGCAGTATCATTTTGAACATCGTGAACAACATCGACAGATGTCAAGCCCGTGGGGCTATCCGAGGTGGTGTAGTCTATGGTTATTTGGCCCCAACAAGCCGCAGTAATAGTCCAATGGATCGCCAATAGTGATCGCAGTAGATGTTTGTTTGCAGTCAACATAGTATTACTAATACAATAATTTACTATTTAAGCAATAAAGAAGTGATAGTAAATATGTCAATTATGGTTCGAGATCGAAAGGGTGAAAATCATATTAGCTTCATCCCACTCAGAAACTTATGTTATAGAAAATTCTCTTATTTTAAAGTCTAAATTTGATTAAAATTTGCCAAAGCTGCGATGAGCTCAAAGAGTGAGATTTTTGGCGCTAATTTGAAGGATATCAGATAGTTTATTATCCATATTATCTACTTTATAGTGAAGTTAGCTTTCTTTAATAGCGCATTATTGTTATGGGGTCTCAAAAAGCGCTTCTTGAAGCACGCACCTGTTTTAAGCAAAGATGATTTGAAAAATGGGTGGACGGATAAAGCAGGAGGCTATAGCTCCTTTACTTTAATATTTCGAAAATGGATAAGGCCGGTTTTTCCCTTATGGAGTTGCAGGGCAAAGTAGCCTTTGGTGAAATCCTTATTGGTATAGTGGGCGGCAGGTATACCATTCACCCATGTTTTGACAGTTTCGCCTTTAGCAAACAGGGTAATTCTATTCCACTCTGAGTAGTTTATAGCACCGCGTGCTTTTTCATGGGACTTGAACCAAAGAGGATAAATAAAGCCTCCAATGCCTTGAGCATAAATTCCGCCTGACCAGCCACGTTTTCTTTTTGCTTCCTCGAGTTCAATCTGCGGTCCAACAACTTTATCTTTGCCTTGCACCTTAGATCGAAATTGTATGCCGGAATTTCCGTCTTCTAGCCACTTTACTTCAAGGGTAAATATGAAATCTTGAAAATCATCCCGGCTAGTGCATAGGTAGGAATTTGCATTCGGGGGTCTGTACGTGCCTACGATGACCTCTCCTTTGGCCTCATACATATTATCAGCACCCCGCTGGATCCAATTATCAAGGTTTTCACGATTGTATAATTCTGTAAAACCCGAACTCAAATCAGGCTCTGGATCCATATTGAGTAGCATCTTTTCAGGGACTGGGGCATAAGGGGTTTCCGCATACTTCGATATAAACTTTTTGAACTTAGGATCGACCGTATTTTCCTGATTCTCTACCCCGAATGCGGTGCTGAGCATGAAATTTGCAATAACTATAAATAAGGTTGCTTTCACATCTGTTAGTATTTCAAGGCTATAAAATAGCTATGCATAGGATAAAACATAGATCAATTTAAAAATTATTGGGGCATAGCAATAGGTGCAAAGTAAAGCATGTCCTGTTACTTTTCCCTAAGTGGGGAAGAAGGCCTAGGTGATCAGGCTAAAGGCGAAGTCGGCTGTAGACTGGATGATGATGTTTACCGATTTTGTCAAATATCAGTTACAGATCTAAAGGTTGTGTTATATATACGTGGGCTAATTAGTTGTCACTGAAAAAGTGATTTGGCTTAGTATGGGAAAGGGGTGAGTGTATAAAAGGACTGTGAGAAAAGACTGGTAATAGGTACAATAGACGCAAAAGCTGGTCAAAAATGAGAAGTAGTAGTCCTGAAAACA
>JBCCXA010000064.1 GCA_039192515.1 Verrucomicrobiota bacterium
AAAAATGCAAGTCCTCACGCCTTAAATCGTTCCACAAGGAAAATGATACCGTGATATGTTTTTGATGGAATTACCGCTTCCTGATAGTCAGCCGTGAAAGTGGCATCACCGTATCATTTTCCTTGCTCCACTATTTAGCCGCCCACAATGCCCACTTGCATTTTACTCCGCTGGCTGCCCATCCGCTCCTCGCCACAGGAGTTCCCATGTCCTTTTTGAATTTGATTGATGCCCTGCGGGGCTATGGCAAAAAGGCCACTCCACACCTCATATTAGTGCGGGCCTGCGACCACCACCAGTACCCTTCGGCACACACAGCTGTTCCTTTTAGTCTCGTTCCCTGTGTGGCTGGTGGTGGTACCCGCAGTGGCCCGCTACGCAAGTCCAACGCTCGCTGAAGGCTCTTTTACCTGTGATCCCAACGCAGAAACCAAACCCGCCTGAGTGTAGATCACTGCGGCCTTCCGCACTCTGCCAGCATCCTACCCGAATCAATTTTAGAGGTTCGCTTGGAGCATCAGTTGAAAGAATAAATGACCAGGGAATTACAACAAATAGACATGTTCGTCTAAGGTCATTTATCCTTCCAACAGATGTAAACCTCCTTTATGAATCATAAACAGCCTTTTTTAACGGTGGTAACTATGTGTCCTACACAGAATGAAATCTGAACCATACTTTTAGAGGGGCTCTCCGCGCTTAACTAAAAGGTGGAGAACCATGAAATCAGAAAAGAAGAACAATGACAGATTAAAGACAACAATGAGAGTGATCAAGGTAGCTACTAAAGCAGTGAGGCTGTTCCAAGAACTACTAGAATTACTATCTTCACTCTAGAGGCAGACGGCCTAAAAACGTTGACTTGTTGATTTTTGGGAAGGCTTAGCGGAAAAAAGTGGGAGCTGATTTTTTGCTATAGTTATACCCCCTTCGGGCTATCCTTTGCCGACAATTACTTCAAGGAGGCGTACCGACATGATTATCAAGGGCAGTATGCAGAGAAGGATGCAGAGACTGGTTGGAATGCCTTCGAGCTGCGGATGTATGATCCCATCATCGCTAGATGGATGCGACCTGATCCTTATGGACAGTTTGCTAGTCCTTATTTGGCTATGGGGAATAATCCAAAATATACTGATCCCGACGGTGGATTCATCGATGATATAGTTATGGAAGGTATAACTATAACTGCAAGTAGGCTAAGTGGAGACTTTTTGAGGTTTTCTGGAAATATGGCCATTGCAGGAAAATCTATTGGCCATTTATTTAATGCACCTTCAAAGACAATAGATATTAACTATTCCCTATCGGCCAATTTTGAAAATAATCTCAACTATAGATATCAAAAGAAACCAACTTTTGATAGAGTCAACCTTAATGATCCAATGGCTGGAGAAAACTTGGTTGGTAATTTGAGACAACTTTATGCACACTATTTAAATAACCCCGGAAGTGAAAATGTCTACGGTCGAGATGTAGTAGATCCCTCAACTGCGAATTTCAACATGGATATGACCTTATATTCACACACTCAGGATTATGAAATATCTGGACAAACGTTTTCTGTAAGTTTTCTTCAAAACCCTGCTTTTCAACCAGGAAAAATACCGTTTGGTAAACATGCACCTTCTTTAAAACCACCCGACTATACAAAAGACTCCCAAGGTAATTATATTGGGAAATTGGGCGTAAAGTATACTTTGTCTTGGGGGGCGGTGAATATCAATTACTATTTAGAGCATCATCGTGTAAATAAGGAGTCTTTTAAAAGAGCTTGGGAAACAATGCAGAAGCTTAGAAACTATATTGTAGGTCGTACCAAAACTTTGGATTTACCATGAGAGTTATTTCTATTCTTGCGATTCTGTTTGCTTCGACTTATGCTAATTGTTCTGCACACAGTGACTGTATAACAGAAAGTGAGGCTCTGGCTTTTCTAATTGAAGATTTTTTTTTGAGAGTTGATTCGATCAGTCAACCTTTTGATTTTGGACAAGAGTTGATGTTGGCTGAGTTGAAATCGGAAGGTTTTTTTGACAAGCAACTCTTCTCCAACGGACAGATATCCGATTACAGCATACCTCACATCGATTCAGTTGATCTTTTCTTAAATGAGGGTTTGTACTCCGAACAGAAATTGATTGAATTGAAGTCCCTTAACAATACCTACAATATGCTCAAAGGCTCCTTTTTGGAAGAAACAGGAGTTGCTCTACCAGAATTTGTTAACCGAGTTTCTGAATTTAATAAAAAATTGGCACTCGATAAATCCATGTATTTGGAAATTCATAAAGCAGTTGAAACTGAAAATAACTGCTATTTTCAATTCAGTTTTAAGACTAAAAAGCAAAACGAGTTAATTAGAATAATCAATATTTATGTCTTGTATGATAGACAAAAAGCTAGCTATAGCTGGTATATAAGCAGCATCTAGCTGGCCATTGCGGTAGCGCCCCCCCTCTGGCTTAAGTATGTTACTTAAGCCTATCCAATGTGGTATTGAGGGTGTAGTTAGAGTGTACTTTCAAAGGGACAGAAGGAGGAGAAGGTGTAGAAAAAGAAATTAGAAAGCCTCATATGGCTCAGTTGCTTATGATGAATAAGCGGCTTTAGCCTTATAATCACGTATAATAAGGTCCATGTAATGAAATATGCGCCCCAGCTCGGGCGCGTTTGCAACGCGACTGAAAAAGCTTTACGAATAGGCCTGCTTAGTTCTAAAGTCACGTATTAGGGCATCTACTACTAGGAAGATCTGTTGCTTACCTTCTTCCGGAAGCTTGGCGATTTCAGTAAGCCTTTGCAGGGTAGGTTGATCAATCTCTACATCCGTTTTACCGACCAGATAGTCGATAGAAACCCCCAGTGCATCTGCAATTTTAATGACCACTTCAATAGAAGGTTTTACCTCGTTGCGTTCATAACGACCGATTAGATCACCAGAAGTTCCAGCCATCTTTCCCAGCTCACCCTGAGCCATTTTACTTTTCTTCCTAAGTGCTGAAATATGCTCTCCTAGTGTCATATAGGTAGTAGAAATGATTTAAATAATCACTGAAACTCAATAATAGGTGATATAAATATCATATTCAAACGATATAAGTCTTGCTCTATTCTGATATATCTACTAGTATTGTGACAGATATATCAGAAATTTTTTTTTTAAGGAAATGCAAGAACCCACCCCAAAGCTCAACACCGCCCATCCATCCTACACTAAGCTACGGACGGAGAATCAAGACCACCTTACTTACGATCACCCGCCGCTCAATATAGCCATACTGGGAGGCATACGGTTAGAAGGCCTGGACAGAATGCGGGTGACCCTAAAAGTGCAAGTCGAACACTTGAGTATCCGGCATAACCTAGACCTGTACAATGACAATCAGACAGAGAAGCTGATAAGGAAGATCGCAGAGCGGTTAGAGGTCGGGACAAGTGTAGCAGCGGCAGTACTGACAGAGTTAACGGATGAGCTAGAGAAGTACAGGCTAGCAGAAATCGAGAAACAATCCATCGGACAAGACAAACGCAAGATGCTGGCGCCAGAAGAGGTCAAAGTAGCCCAAGACTATCTGAAAGCCCCCAACCTAATGGGACGTACGAAGGAAGACATAGGAAGGTCAGGCGTGATAGGAGAGGAGATCAACCGTCTACTCATGTACCTGATCTTCACCAGCAGGAAGCGAGAGAATCCACTACACATTATCAGCCTGGGCAGCTCAGGGATCGGCAAGACCCACTTGCAAGAGAAAGTAGCAGCACTGATCCCGGAAGAAGACAAGCTAGAGATTACCACCTTATCAGGAAACGCCTTTTACTACTTCGGACAACAAGAGCTAAGAAATAAGCTGATCCTGATAGAAGACATGGACGGGGCAGAAGAAGTATTGTACCCCTTGCGGGAAATCAAATCCAAGAGGCGAATCACCAAGACAGTCGTCATCAAGAACACCAAGGGAGAAACCAGGACAGTCACCCTGAAAGTAGAAGGGCCAGTATGCGTGGCAGGCTGCACCACCAAAGAGCGGTTGTATGAAGACAATGCCAATAGAAGCTTCCTGATCTACATCGATGAGAGCGCAGCGCAGGACGAGCAGATCATGAGCTATCAAAGAAAGCTGTCAGCAGGAAGGATCGATGTATATAAAGCAGAAGGCATCCAGGAGCTATTGAAAAACACCCAACGCGTATTGCAGCCCGTGCAAGTCAGGAACCCCTATGCAGAGCACCTACAGATCCCCAAAGAAGTGTTTAAACCAAGAAGGACAAACGCCCACTACCTGGCCTTTATCGAAGCAGTGACCTACTACCACCAATACCAAAGGGAGAAACAACACGATAAAGCTACAGGAGAAGAGTACATCAATACTACGATTGAGGATATAGAAGAAACCAACAAGTTGATGAAAGAAGTGCTACTCAGGAAGTCAGACGACCTGACTGGCGCATGCAGGAACTACTTTGAGCGATTGAAAGGCTGGCTCAAAGTACGAGATAAGGATTTATCTGCCAAAGCGAAAGTGCAGGTAGGCAGCTTTACCAACAAGGAAGTACGGCAAGCACTACGTATCAATGCCAGCAACCAAAAGCGGTACATGGTAGAGCTGCAGACAGGCTACTACATCAGGAAAGCAAAAGGCAACCAAGCCCAAGGCTTCAGGTATGAAGTGCTCAGCATGGAGGAATACGAGCAGTTGAAACAAGGGATCACAGGAGTATTAGATGAAATCGTAAAGAAGCTTAGAAATCAATCAGCTAGCTCGGGACAGAAGATAAGAAAGTCCAAAGTTCAGTAGCAGTTCATTGGATTAGTGAACCACCATAAGCCCACATTATCAGCGCGTTACAAGGTAGTTCAGTAAAACCCGAAAACACCAACCGGGCGATAATCGCCAGTAACCAAGAATGAAAAAACTCCTACTCAATAACCCATCATTTAGATACCTAGAGAAATCCTTTAGGGAATGGCTAGACGTACAAGGCTATGCGGTAAGTACAGTTTATAGCCTATCCAATCACACCAGGGAATTACTCCATTACTTAGAATCCAAAGGCATCCACCATATCAAAGAACTCACCATACAACATATTGAAAGCTACTATCAAAATCTCAAAGAAAGGGAGAACCAGAGATACGGCGGTGGACTAAGCAATGGCCATCTTAATAAGCACATCCAAGCCTTACGAAAGTTTACGGAATACCTAAGAAAAGTAGGCCGATTAGATGTACCCCATATCCAGCTAGAGAATGAAGAGACCCAACACAAAATCATTTACCTGACAGAAGAAGAAATCATCCAACTCTTTAAAGCCACACATTATCAAATAGAGCGTAAGCCCAACACAACAGCAGAAACTTATGAAGCCATCCAGGCAAGAGACCGGGCGATGCTAGCCATCTTCTACGGTTGCGGGCTCAGGAGAAATGAAGGAGTGAACCTGGACATAGGCGACATCAACTTTGACCGTTCGATACTCCATGTACGAAAAGGAAAGAACTACAAAGAAAGGTTTGTGCCTATTAGCAAGGCCAACCTGGGTTACTTAACAGAATACATCTACGATCACCGGCCAGCACTAGCCAAAGGCATTAAGACAGACGCACTGTTTATAGCCTATGCGACAGCAAAGCGGATGCAAGGGCAAAGCCTGTTTATCCGGTTGAAGAAGCTTCAATACTACACCGAGAATAGCGATTTACAAGAAAAGGAGGTAGGGCTCCATACACTCAGGCACTCAATAGCAACACACCTGCTCCAAGCAGGAATGAAGCTGGAAAGCATCAGCAGGTTTTTAGGACACGAGAGCCTGGAGAGTACACAGATATATACTCATGTTGCTGGTGTTAATCAAGAACGAGAGCAACCCTTCAACAGCATCAATACATATGAGCCAATCAGATTATCAGAGGACGAGTGAGCCGAAGCTTAAGCATAGGCTTACGAGAGGTTCCACACGGAAATCCTTTAAAGCCTACCTGGAATCCAAGCAGTTTACCGCCAAAAGCATCCAAAGCAGGATGCTGGTGTTTAGTCAATATCAACAGTGGATGGAAAGAGAGAACCTAGAATATGAGCAAGTGAGCTACACCGATCTGTTAATGTTCATGAAGTACTGCCAGGCTACAGGCAAGTCCCAACGAACGATCCGGCACCACCTGACAGTTATAAGGCACTTTTACGACCACCTGGCCCAGGAAGGAGAGGTCACCACGAACCCAGTGGCAGACATAACAGTGCAAGGTGTTAGGAGAACAGTACTTTATCATATCCTTGAACCTCATGAGCTGCACCAGCTCTACAACCAATATGAGGATGACAGCCTGAAAGGGCGAAGGGACAAAGTGATGCTGGGGCTATTGGTCTACCAAGGAGTCAGGACAGAAGAACTTGGAAAACTGGAAGTAGGGGATATTAACCTGAGGGAAGGGAAGGTAGCCGTTCCGGGAGGGGTGAGGAGCAACAGTAGGGAAATGCAACTGGAAGCCTATCAGGTAATGGACATGTACGATTACACCTTACAAATACGGCCAAAGGTCACACAGCAACCCACCGAAAAGCTATTGGTAAGTGCGTCAGGCAAGACAGATATAAGCAACTTGATGACAAGGTTGATGGTACAGCTAAGAAAGTTTAACCCCAAAGTGCTGAATGCCAATCAGGTCAGGGCAAGTGTGATCACCAAATGGTTGAAAATGTATAACCTAAGAGAAGTCCAATACCTGGCAGGCCACCGCTACATCAGTAGTACAGAAAGCTATCAACAGAATGACATGGAAGGGCTGATAGAAGAAGTTCAGCAGTTCCATCCATTGGGGTGATGAAGCTGTGCCACCGCTAAAGCTAGAGGCGACACGCGGTTTAGCGTAGTGTCCCGTTGGGATGAACTTGATATCACAATTTGCGACATCAAGATTATGAAAGATTATTTTAGCGATCAAATGAGTAAAATAAGCATACCACGAGAAGTAATAGTTAGCAAAATACACCTGATCAGAGGAAAGAAGGTGATGTTGTCCAATGATCTGGCAGAGCTTTATCAAGTAGAAACCAGGCGATTGAATGAGCAGGTAAATAGAAATATTGGCCGTTTTCCAGAGCGTTACATGTTCAAATTGACTACTGAAGAACACAAGGCTTTAAGATCGCAAAATGCGACCTTAAAGAGAGGGCAACACTCCAAATACCCACCGTATGCTTTTACAGAACACGGTATTTTGATGCTCTCAAGTGTGTTGAGAAGTGAAAGGGCGGAGAAAGTAAATATCCTGGTCATTGACACATTTGTTGAACTGAACCAAATGCTGCTTACCCATAAGGATCTTTTACTCGAAATGGAAGAGATCAAAAAGAAGGTAACTGGACAGGACGAAAAGATCAAAATGATCTTTGACTACCTCAAACAGTTCATCAAGGAACAGGAGAAACCACGTAAGCAGATCGGGTTTAAGGCAGAAGGTAAGAAATAACCCACCCCGCCAGAGGTCTGGCAGACGCATAAGTCCGCCCCAGTTCCCACGATCCAGCACACTTTTGCTGCTAGTGCAGCAACCCAGGTAAAGCGGCGTGGCTGTGGTGCGTTGGTCAGGCTGCACTCCGTAAAAATGCAAGTCCTCACGCCTTAAATCGTTCCACAAGGAAAATGATACCGTGATATGTTTTTGATGGAATTACCGCTTCCTGATAGTCAGCCGTGAAAGTGGCATCACCGTATCATTTTCCTTGCTCCACTATTTAGCCG
>JBCCXA010000065.1 GCA_039192515.1 Verrucomicrobiota bacterium
CGCAGACATCTCTGAAGGCTGCATAAAGGTTGTCGTTTCCCCCACCTGGATAGAAAAATTTTGCCAGTCAATGATGACTCGATCACTGCCTTGGTTGATCGTGAGTGTCGATCCATTTGTGCTGATGGTTGCACTACCACTGACCACGTTTCCACCAGACGGATTAGCATGTACGAGGGTATGCCCCAAGCACATAAGCATCAAACTTATATTGATGAGTTTCAGCAAAATAATTCTGTATGAATTAATAGACACAATAACATGAGACAGCTTCCCTAAATAGGTCTGTCTACATGGATAATATCGGTATCAAGAGGGTTAAGACTGATTTAATCGATAAAGAAGAATTGTCTCTTCTAATAGCGGAAAAATTTTCTACCCGGAAGATTTTGCTGGCAATAAACAGCCTTAAAGAATAGTCATAAAGACCTATGCTATCACAAGCAGTGGATTTATTTTCACCTCAAATAAAAGAAGTACGCAATGTCTGTTTATTAATTAAAACGGCAAGTAATTCTTTTATTTTTCAGAAAGAACTAGAATTTTGTCGAATTCCCTTTTTTTGATCGGCATGACAGAGAGGCGGGATTGCTTGATAAGAGCGATGTCTTTAAGCATAGGAGTTGCTTTGATCTCAGCCAAACTGACAGGACGCTTGAGTGCGCGAATAGGTTTGATTTCAACAACAGACCAGTCTTGATCTGGAGCAGTAGGGTCTGGATATGCTTCCTTGATCACTTGGCATAGACCAACCACTTGTTTCTCTTTCACACTGTGGTAAAAAAGCACTTGGTCACCTTTGTTCATAGCTCGTAAGTTGTTACGAGCTTGATAGTTGCGAACGCCCTCCCACATGGTTTTTTTATCCTTGAGTAATTGAGAGAAAGGATAGGATTCCGGTTCTTGCTTCACCAACCAGTAAGAAACTTTGTCAGGCATGGTTCTAATCTGCTCGTCTAGATGGAGAAAGGCACGAAGATTTTAGAATTTTTTGAAGAGTCTAATCTATGCGATAGATAATGGGGTATAAGATTTGCCAAGGTTGGCTATTTTGAGGGATTTGAGCGACAGCTACTGCTTTTTGTTCATTTACGTAACGCAATGCTGCTTGATCTAATTGAAAGTGGCCGGAGCTTTTGACAATTTCATAGGCTGTAATTTTTCCCTCTTCATTAATATAAATAAGCATGAGCACAAGTCCTTGAAGACCTAACTGCCTAGCCCCAACTGGATAGGGAGGAGATCTATGGCTAAATACATTTGTATCGCTCCAAACGGCAAAGGTTTCAACTTCACTTGATTCTATAGGGAAGGATACATAATCCATCTCAGGACCTTCAGCAACGATGAGAGAATCGATGTGTAATAGACCAAAGTCAAGCTGCAGAAAGTTGCTTAGCTGTTCATAAAGTTTAGCCGGAGAATACGGCAAGCTATCATATTGAGTTGATGAATCAATAGAGAGAAAGCCATCTTCTAAAAGCTCAATATGCTGATGTGCTTCGAAGGAGCATAGCTCTTCATATTCGGGTTCAAGAAGAAGGTTGTATGGGGTATGAGAGTTTTTTTGGTTGCTGAGCTCAGGTTGAAATCCAAGGATGAAAACCATAAGGACAAGATGCATACTTAAGGATATACTCAAACTCAGATAGATCTCTGGTACTGACTTAAAAGGGAAGAGTCCTTTTTTCGTATCCGACATGTAGTTAGAGGGTTAGATTAGGGGTCAAAATATCCCATTTATTTCCCGATTTAAGTTGATTCGGATTGAAACTCATAATAATTAGAATAATTGGAAAATTTTTTCTTGAGGAGGATTGAAGATGAATTTTTGGAATAAGTTTGGTTTACAGTTAGGAGTTTCTATCATAGTCCATGTTATTATTTTTATTATACTTGGTGGAGTGATTCTCTATGAAGTGCCAATTTCTAAAGAATCTATAAAAAGTGCGGGTGTTTTTGCTGAAGATCATCCCATAGAAAAAGAGGTTAAAGATGAGGCATTATTACTTGAAGAGCCGATCTTGGAGCAAGCAGATGAACTTGAGACAGCAGTCGGATTGGATGAGGTCTTAACTGTTGCGGAAGCTCCTCCACTAGATTCGTTTCAAGATGTTATTAGCAGCTCAGTTTCAGATCAACTTAATGTTGCCATTCCATCAGTAGCATACTTAGCGGATCAGAGCTTGGTGTCATCGGCTTCAGATGGTTCAGGTGGCTCGGCAATATTGGGGAAGATAGGCCAAAAAGCCACATCACTCTCTTCTACGGTTTCTTTTTTTGGGGTAAAGGATTTTGCCAACAAAATAGTGATAGCTTTTGATGTATCAAGCAGTGTTTTGACAAAGGCTAAAGCAGTGGGTGTGACTACTGAGCGCATGAAAGACGAAGCTATTAAGGTTCTAAGAGGCTTATCACGTGATACAGAATTTGGGCTTTTACAATTCGTGCGTAATTACAAGGTTTTTGAAGATAGGCTTGTTTTAGCAAGTGGCCGCAATGTTAAAGAAGCAAAAGAATGGATAGAAGATGAGTTTATCTCATCCGGTTCCATGCCTGCTGGCGGTAAAGATGTGATTAGGAAAGATCCGAATGGTATTGAATCGGTATTGAAGCAGACGTTTTCCTGGGACCCTGATGTGATCTATCTGATTTCTGATGGAAGTTTTTACCGAGGAGTAGGGATGCAGAAGGTGCCTTACAGCGAAATTAATCAACTTATCACTGAGTTACAAAGGGGAAGAAATCACTTGGTTAAAATTCATTTCATTGGCTTTGAGATGAAAGATAATGAGCGACGAGAACTCACCAGAATTATTTCCAGGACGGGGGGTAGTTTAATTCAAATGGAAGCCATGTAGTATTCTCGGTGGGTTTATTGGAATGATTGATAATCAGATTTACTATAATTTCTATATCTTTATTTAAGTAATTTTTCCTTGCTCATTAGCCGATAAACTAATTCTAGATGAGTCGTGGAATGATCAGGTTAGTCGCTGCCTACATTGCAACGAGCATATCGATTGTGCCTTCAGCAAGGGCACTTGAGCTGTATTTTAATATAGCAACAAACTGTTTGAATGACTCGACAATAATCAGTTCTTATCCTTTATTAGCAAAAGCCTTTTCGGGCTCAGAAATTTTACTTTTTGTGGGA
This sequence comes from Verrucomicrobiota bacterium, assembly GCA_039192515.1. NCBI lineage: Bacteria > Pseudomonadati > Verrucomicrobiota > Verrucomicrobiota bacterium. The sequence continues at coordinate 3,158 of JBCCXA010000065.1, forward strand.
AGTCAGCTAGCCATTTTAGGTCTCATTATTATTGTCGCAGGGATAACGGTATTTACCATCATGAGGAAAAAATCAGGTCGAATGGCTGGATTGGGCAATTGGGTTCCAGGTTGTCACGTGCCTCGGTTATCTCAAAAAAGTTCGCCATCTATAATAGTTGGCACAGCTTTATTGGCTCTATTTTTAATGTGCATGATCTATTTAAATTATAAAAATAATGAGAAAAAAGCTTCTCAGCCATCTGCTGAAGAGATGGCTTTTTATAGTGTTGAGCCTAAATCAGAGCTAGAAGCGCGCTTTCCTAAAGAACTGAGCGCTGAGAAAGTTGATTCTCCTGATGAGATGGCCCTCAGAACCGTTGAAGTTGAGTCAAAGCTAAAAGTCCATTCTGCAAAAGAACTGGGCGATGGGAAAGCTGATCCTCCTGATGAGATGGCCCTCAGAACCGTTGAAGTTGAATCAAAGCTAAGAGCTCATTCTGCAAAAGAACTGAGCGCTGAGAAAGTTGATTCTCCTGATGAGATAGCCCTCAGAACCGTCGAAGCTAAGTCAAAGCTAAAATCTCATTCTACAAAAGCATTGAGCGCTGAGAAATCCGATTCTCCTAAAAATAATAACTTGGATTCTTCTGATGGGGAGATCACCGGTTTTGCGCTGATTAATGTGGATACGGGAAAGCTGATTTCAGATTATGACCCACTTGTTAACCATTCAGTTATTGACTTGGCTGAACTGCCATCTTCTAGGATCAATATTTTGATCAAAGCAAGCAATATAAAGGGTATAGTTAGTAGAGTTAATGGAAATTCTCCTATGGCAATTCTTCCTGATGGAACAAGAAAAATGTGGTATTCGGAAGCAAATCCACCATTTACACTGGCAGGAGACTTTGAGGCAAAGGGGCTTGTTCCCGCTGGTTATTATGCCTGGGATATTAAGCCAGGGACTTATCTAATAGAGGTAGAAGCTCAAGGCATAGGCATGAGTAAGAATGAGGCCGTCAAGAAGGCCATTAATCTTACGTTTATCGACTCGTCAGAACGATCAATTATGGGCAAGACCAATCGTCATCGATTTCAACAGGGGCCAAAAATAGAAAGCCTAACATTGGTCAATTCTAATACGGGAAGGCCGATTGCTGGTTTTGATCCGATTGCAGATGGCGCGGTTATTGATCTGGCGAAGTTACCCACAAAGCGTATAAACATTCATGTGAATGCATATGGGAAAATTAGGCAGGTAAGCATATACACAAACGGTAAAATACCTTCTTTTCTCAATGCTGATGGAAGTAAGTCGCCCAAAGGGAATCTGGTTGAAAAATCGATTCCTTATAGTTTAGCAGGAGATGATGACGAAACAGGTATGCCTAATGCATGGGCTGTAGAGTTTGGTGACTGTCTCATAGAGATAACAGCCAGCGGAAGATATGAAAAAGATACGAGGTCATTCAAGCTCAAGTTTATTGATTCAGATGAGCAATTGATGCATCTTTCTGATAAAGTCTCAACTTTAGCCAAGCCTGAGATCACAAGTTTTACTTTAGTAAATGCAGGCACTGGAAAGCCCCTTAGCGGCTTTGATCCACTTTTAGATAATAGCGTGGTTGATTTAGCTAAACTACCAACATCTCAACTCACCGTTGCAGCAAACACAACCAATAGAATCAGCTCTGTTAAGTGGAAAGTAAATGGTCAGCCTCCAGAATACAAAGACAAAAATGGTGAAGTAAGGGCTAGGAACTCAATGAAAACAGGAACAAAGCCATTTCTTATAACTGGCTACCGTCAAGCGAAGGGAAAGTCAGTTAATGAAATAAAAACGTGGAATGTTCAACCTGGTCATTATCAAATTGAGGCTAGTGGTTTTGATGAGAAAGAACAAGTGACCTTTAAATCTCTTAGGATTCTATTTAAAGATTCATCTCAACAGACCATATCTTCCTTGGACAAGAATAGCAGCGATGGCAAATTAGGGAAAAGATCATTAAGCCCTAAAATCAATAGCTTTACGTTAATTAATGTGGATACTGGAAGGCCAATTTCTGGCTTTGATCCTCTGGTAGATAATTCTGACATAGATTTAGCCAAACTTCCTACCACGCGTATCAATATTAGAATCAATACGCAAGGTGATATTGAATGGGTTAAGGCCAAGGTAAATGGTAGGCCTGTTGCAGGCATCAAAGCAGATGGGAGTAAAGGAAGAAGGGAAAATCGTATTGAAACAAAACCGCCTTACAGTCTTGCGGGCGATGACATTGAATCGGGTAAATACTATGCTTGGACGGTAAGGCCGGGGCAATTTAATATAGAGGCTGAAGCTTATGACGGTGAACGTTCGCACACAAAATCCATCAGTATTCGTTTTAAGAAATGAGCTACCATTTTTTAGGAGCATAGAGTTTTCTGTCTTTTGGATTGGAAAATCTTTTTAGAGATGCTCGAACATGAGTGAGTAAGATCAGTGACCCCTAAGCGCTAAAATCCATCTAGGTTTCTAGAGCTCTAAGCTAGCGTCCGTAACAGCTCCTTCGGAAGCGCTAGCAACAGCGCTTGCATATTTTGCGAGAACTCCGTGAGTATAGCGTGGCTTAGGTTTTTGCCAATCTGCCTGGCGGCGTTTTATTTCCGCTTTGTTGATTTTGAGATTAATTTCACGTTTCTCGGCGTCGATGGTGATGGTATCGCCATTCTTAACTAGGGCGATGGGTCCTCCAACATATGCTTCGGGAGTGATATGGCCAACGACAAAGCCATGAGAACCTCCCGAAAAGCGTCCATCTGTAATGAGGGCCACGTCCTTACCTAGGCCTTTACCCATGATTGCAGAAGTGGGTGAGAGCATTTCGCGCATACCCGGGCCGCCTTTAGGGCCTTCGTAGCGAATCACGATGACATCACCCTTAATAATCTTTCCAGAAAGGATAGCCTTGAGAGCCGTTTCTTCAGAAGCAAAGACCTTGGCAGTCCCAGTAAATGAAAGCCCCTCTTTACCTGAAATTTTAGCAGTAGCGCCACCCGGTGCGAGGTTACCGCGAAGAATAACTAAGTGCCCATCCTTTTTAATGGGTTTGGTGAAGTTTCGGATAATTTCTTGTCCTTTAGGATAAGGCTTAACGGTTTGTAGATTCTGAGCAATGGTCTTACCCGTTACCGTTATACAGTCTCCATGTAGAAGGCTCTTTTTGAGAAGCATTTTCATGAGAGGTTGTATTCCACCAATCGCAACTAGTTCGGACATCATAAACCTCCCACTCGGTTTAAGGTCTGCTAAAACAGGGACGCGTTTTCCAATGCGAACAAAATCATCTATAGACAGTTTAACCTTTGCAGAGTGCGCTATGGCCAGTAGGTGAAGGACTGCATTAGTTGATCCACCCAAAGCCATGACGACGGTGATCGCATTTTCAAAGGCCTTTTTTGTCATGATGTCTCGAGGAGTAATCCCTTGCTCTAGTAGATCTACAACAGCCGCTCCGGCCTCCCGACAGTCTTTCATTTTAGCGGTGGAAATTGCATTTTGTGCTGAAGATCCTGGTAAGGACATGCCCATTGCTTCAATGGCTGAAGCCATTGTATTAGCGGTATACATACCTCCGCACGAACCCGGACCAGGAATGGCACAAGATTCAATTTTCTTAAGCTGATGGTCAGAGATTTTTTTGTTTGCATGAGCTCCGACTGCCTCAAACACTGAAACAATGTCTAGATTCCTCTTTTTTTTATTGGGAAGCGTAAGGCACCCAGGCATGATGGTTCCTCCGTAGACGAAAACTGCTGGTCGGTTCAATCTTGCGATAGCCATCATACAGCCGGGCATATTTTTATCACATCCTCCAATGGTGACATATCCATCCATATTTTCACAGCCGACAACTGTTTCAATAGAGTCTGCTATAACCTCTCTAGAAACGAGAGAGTATTTCATGCCCTCAGTTCCCATGGATATTCCATCTGAGATGGTGATGGTATTAAAAATAATCGATTTGCCTCCAGCTTTGTCGGCCCCTTTAGCAGCTTCGTCGGCGAGTTTATCAATGTGCATGTTACAGGGTGTTACCATGCTCCAGGTAGACGCGATACCGATGATTGATTTCTGGAAATCATTGGCCTTAAAGCCAACAGGGTAAAGCATAGCCCGTGAAGGGGCTCTCTCGGGCCCGTCTAGCATTAGAGCAGAATGTTTACGGTGCAGAGATTTTGCTTTTTTTGAGAAAGATTTTTTGGGCATAAGGCCAAAACTCTATCAGCGTTTATTCTTTCTAGAAGTAGAAAATGAAGTTCTGAACGTTAATTAGTCGGCACTGAAAAAAGGTATTTTTAAGTATATTGGATACTCGAGGTATGACTTTGGGGTAATGGAGCAATTCTTGTAGCAAAGTAGAGTCTGATTTCTTGAGGCATGTGTGATATGGCATGAAGTAAACGAAG
>JBCCXA010000066.1 GCA_039192515.1 Verrucomicrobiota bacterium
AGCCAATGAGGAAGTGGAAGATGATCAACTGGTAAGGGCCACCGTAGTACAACCACTCATCTAGAGAAGCAGCTTCCCAGATGGGATAGAAGTGCAGACCGATAGCGTTAGAGGAAGGAATTACTGCACCGGAGATGATGTTGTTGCCCAGCAGCAACGAACCAGCAACGGGCTCACGAATACCGTCAATATCAACGGGAGGAGCAGCGATGAATGCGATGACAAAGCAAGCAGTAGCAGCCAGCAATGTAGGAATCATCAGAACACCAAACCAACCTACATAAATGCGGTTGTCGGTGCTGGTGATCCAATTACAAAACTGATCCCACATGCCAGCCCGGTCACGGGATTGCAAAGTAGAAGTCATAGTGATGAATGAAGATATAAACACGAGCCGCCCTTGTGAAGGCAAGCAACTATGAGAAACCCCAAGTCGCTAAATAAGTAAAGGAAGACTCGTTTATAAGATTAGTAAATATGCTTAGCGGATTGTAGGGGTAGGATACGAAACTTCCGACATTGATACATTTCTATGTATAAGCTGAGTGAGCACTCAATTTTCTTAACCAGGTGGCCAGCTTAGTGAACGGCCTCCCAATAGGTGCATATGGAGATGAAAGACGGTTTGTCCGCCATCTTGGTCGGTATTAATCACGACTCGGTAGCCATTCTCCAGCCCTTCTTTTTGAGCAATTGAGTTTACAGTCAGTAACATATGTCCGAGCAGTTCCTTATCTTCCTCAGCAACGGAGCTGAGTTTAGGAATTGCTTTTTTAGGTATGACCAGGATGTGGGTGGGTGCCTGGGCATTGATGTCTCGAAATGCTAGGCACAGCTCATCTTCATGCACGATGTCTGCAGGAATTTCTTTGCGGATAATTTTGCCAAAAATCGTATCTTCACTCATGGCGCGTCGACGGGCACAACGCTTCGCATTGTAAAGGCTGGTGAGGTATGAAAAAGGCTAAAATTTTCGGTCTTTGGGCGGTGCATAGCAGGCAGTAGGCAATGCTGATTGCCCATGGTCTGCCTCAAGCCAAACTTTATAGTTTCAGCTTTAGGTTTACTTGCCCGCTGGTGGTTGTGGAAACTGTACCTGGCTGTAAAGCCAATTAGCGATTAACTTGGGGCAGTTTTTTTTAGACCAGCGCACGGCAAAGTAATGAAAGGCGGGTTTAGTTAGCCGGGCAATCCATTTCATTAGCCGATTGAGACGGCGCGGTTTGACGCGATAGTTGATCAGGTTATTGGAACCAATATCGTAGAGGCGATCTAGAACGAGCTGGAGCGTCGCTTCTTCCCGTTTAAACATGTTTTCTAATAGCAGTTCCACATCTTGCATATGCTCGTCTGCAAGCTGCTTTTCACGAATAGTGATGGCGACGTCTGAGGGTTTGGAAGTCGTCAACATAGTTTTTAAGCCTGATTCTTAAAGTAATACTGATACTGCTGATCACGGGTATCAACTCAAGGCGAGAAGTAATGCTGGGGAAAGGAGATAGAATATATTGGGGGCAATGCTTCTAGCTCCTATATTCTAGATTCCTACCTCACCGAAATTTCCCGGTTTAAATTGGTCCCCATATAAATAAAGCTGCGAAACACTCGCAAATATGAAATACCACACTTCATAGTCTGGGATTGTGATCTTCATCCTAGCGGCTACTTGGGTTGAGACGGTTATGCCTCAAACGATGTGTGCCTATTGCCATTGGCATTTTAGCGGCGACTGATATCGTTAGCCGCGAAAGCTCAGATGATTTTTGCTCCTTATGGAGTTCGCAGCGGCAGCGCCTCCGCTGGGTATTAAGGGCCTGATCGTTCCAGAGGACAATGCTCAGGAAGTGGCAGTTGTAACTGGCCTTTCGGTATATGGATTTAAGGCAATCACCGATGTGGTGGACTTTCTGAACAACCCTGGTGATGTGACACCGCTGACGGTTGACGGGCGTTAGGCATTGGTGCAAGCCAGTCCTATGCGGTGGATTTATGGGATGTCAAAGGTCAGGCTCAGGGACGACGGGCACTAGAAATTGCAGCTGCCGGCGGGCAAAATCTCATTTTTGTAGGGCCGCCAGGCAGCGGTAAAATCATGCCGGCTCGCAAGCTATCGACGGATAAAGGCTATGCAATGCTCTGCTCAGATCAACTGACCGGGTAGTGGTGGCTCAATAGTAAGTTTCTTTGATGCTGACTATGATTCATGGGGTCACTAAAATAGCAGCCCAATAGCCATATGAGCTATCCCCACCTGGCGATTTCGCAGGTAAAACCTCTTGCCTTTAAGGTGTTAGAGCCTCTTAAGAGAATCATGCCGCCAATAACTACAGTTAGCAGAACCTTAGTCAAACACAGAATCGGAAGACTCATAGCCTATGTGACTGAGAGTGTTAATGGATTTTTCATTGTCTCTGTAATTAATTTAATCCTGACCGTTTACAAACGGTATCGAAAGGTGTACCATGAGCCTCTAATTTTTCTGGGTGTAGCTTGTATAATCGATTACTCGTAATTCTCTTGCAAGCTTGCATTTATCAATTTCCTATGGAATGTGGTTGTGTATCTCAGGGCACATTTTTCTTATGAAGATTTTATGCTCATCTGTTAACTAATCTCTACACCAAGTGAACCCGCTAGTATTAGGAGGACGCCATGTGTTGTTTTGGTGGTGACAGTGGTAGGTAGCAATTTATACCTTATTCAAACACTCCCCCTTTATAAGAAAGGGGGAGTTACTATTTTTTGACTTAGATACTCTATGCGAATAATTGCCTCTGGTGCTTTTTAGGCGTTGAGTCCACAAAGTGATCAAGTGATTGTACTGTTCAGTTGTTTAAGATTTATACCTTTATCTGATACAAACCCAGTAGAACTATTAAAGAAATATCGCATACTTTTGGCTACTGAATTTACGAAGAACCATACACGCCCTTGAGCAAACCTGAGTACAGGTTAAGCTTGATCCTTACTTAATCTCATCGTGGATTGAAAAGCTGCTTCTTTTGTTCGGAAATCTCAAAAAAAAATCTCTTAACCTATACCGATTTTCACTTAACAAACCAGCTCAGATTTTCTGAAGGAGCAGATAAACCTGAACTGATGGGTATATCGGGATCATGATAGTTTTCTTTTGTTGATACCTATTAGGGACGATCCTATTCTGAATTAACAAATAGACAGACAATGCCAAATAGTCAGAGGGAACACCATGGCGGTAAACCTTTAAGAGCAAGTGTTTAAATGGTTCTCTGAATAATTATTAGATGAGGCATTTATGCATACTGACTATTGCAGAAGCTTTGCGACTAGAATAACGCTAACAGCGGCGGATTAGAGCATAACTATTCAGTTTTGAAGTACTCTCGATATCATTTACCACTATCACCTCCGTCAAAGTATCTTACGTGTTTATAGCAAACGTAAAGTAGCACACTTCTAGCCTCCAACGGTCTTTTCTTGGAACTCCTATACACCAAGCACCATCTTCTGGTGCCTCAGTATAATTACCAAGTGATTGAATCTCACTCAATGAGGCGTATCAATGTTACCAAGTTAGTTGAAGCTACAATTTTTGTGACTGATATCACACTGGGAATTTATGGGTAGCATTGTGCGCATGATGCAAATGTCAATACTCCTTTAAGGCAAGACAGGTTACTTAAAAAGTGCCTCTTTTTATGCTAAAGCTAAAGCATCTGTGTTCCTGAAAATTGATTATTTACTCATGAAATATGCAACGAAGTCGCTTCCAAAAGCGTCATATCTTGTCATATTACAAGTGGCATTTATTGCGGTTTTTATAAGTGTTGCTTCTGCTGTTATATGTGCAGGAATTTTAATCTACTACTCACAAGTTGAGCTAGAGCTAAAAGAGGTCTTGCAACCTTCTGTAGGAATATTTGCTATCGCTGCATGTGTTCTTAGCATTTCCTATGTTGGTTATGAACTAGCATCTATTAGTGATGCACTAACATTTATCGGTAGTGCACTAGCAGCTGGTACTTTGGAGAAAACAATCGTTGCTAGTACTTTGGAGGAAAAGAATAATAGAGCGCTCTCTTATATCTCGAGATGGAGTGCTGGTAATCTTCCGAAGAGTCGACCAACTCAGATTTTAACCGCTGCCTTTAACAGATTGGAAGGAAAAGAGGAGTATGTCAAAAAAGAGTTGGAAGATGATGAGACTCGGTGGGCTGTTGTTGAAGTTTTAAGCTTTCTTGAAGAGATGGCATTAGTTGTGAATCGGGGTTTTGTAGATGAGGGAATTATCCGTGGTTATTATGAAGGCATTGTTGAGGATTATTTAACGGTTTTCTTGTCATGGATTGAAAGAAGACGTGTTGATCATAGAAATCCAAATTTATATTTAGAACTAACCAATCTCTATAGAGGTTGGTCGAATGGTTTAAAGAAATAGACTAAAAAAATAGTTTCCCTTTTTACTATCGCAAATGAAACTATTACAACAACAGATAATCATTTTCTTTCGACTTGCTTTGTATTTTTCAACCTTCAGATTAACTCGTGTTGAGCCCAGGATTGATATTTATTTCCTATCGTCGCAGTGATAGTATTGCTGAGACCGGTCGAATTTATGATCGTTTAGTGGCTAAATTCGGTCGAGACCGTGTTTTTAAGGACGTGGATAGCATCCCTTTTGGGGTTAACTTTGCAGAGTATCTGGACCAGGCCGTAAGCCAGTGCGAAGTAGTGTTGGTTGCAATTGGTAAGACTTGGCTAAATGTAACAGATAAAGATGGTGTCCGTCGGCTTGATAAGCCTGATGACTTTGTCAGGATTGAGGTGGAATCAGCTCTGCAGCGAAATATTCCAGTGATTCCCCTGTTATTACAAGGTGCTAGCATGCCTTGTCGTTCTCAACTGCCAAAGTCATTGCAGCCACTTGTTCGGCGTAATGGGATCGAAGTGGGCTATGATCCGCGCTTTCATAATGATATGAATAGGCTGGTCAAAAATCTTGAAAGTTCTTTAAAGGTAGCAAAGTCAAATCCTGAGCCAGGATTCCAAATAACATCTCAATCTACTCTCACTATTGGAATAGAACGAGAAAATGAGCTTAAGAGCTATGTGAATAAAAAACTCAAGACCATAGATTTAAATTATGGCATCAGCATTACTCTAAGCTGCATTCCTAGCGGAAAATTTCAAATGGGTGCTCCTGATTGTGATAAGGACAGCGATGGGGCCGAGAAACCTCAGCACGAGGTGAATATTCCAGGTTTTTGGATGAGTATTTATCCCGTAACCCAAGCTCAATATCAAGTGATAATGGGAAAGAAATCAAGTTATTTCTCAGACCAAGAGGCTAGTCACCCAGTGACAAATGTATCTTGGAATGATGCAAAATCGTTTTGTGAAAAAATTACTCAACTAGTAGGTATGGAGTTCCGCTTACCTAGTGAGTCTGAATGGGAATATGCATGCCGAGCAGGAACAAAATCTTCATTTTATTTTGGAGAAGAACTAACTGATAAGCTGGCAAATTTTAATGGAAATGATACAACCTCTGTAGGTAGCTTTCCAGCTAATGAGTTTCAGCTTTATGATATGCATGGCAACGTTTATGAGTGGTGTCAAGACCACTGGCATAATTCTTACCATAATGCCCCCCGAAATGGATTGCCCTGGCTAGAGAAAATTAATTCAGGTCTCAGAGTTCTTCGGGGAGGCGCGTGGAGAGACTGTAATTCAAGGTATTGCCGCTCGACTTACAGAATTAGTAGTGGTGTAAGTAATCGTCGTAATTACTATGGATTTCGCGTTGTTTGCCCACTTCAAAACTCTATCTAACTCTCTTGGGTTATGTTCTCCTGTCGGTTTCTTAATTGTTTGCTAAATCAATTAGCACAAAACGTATTGCTAAGTGTAAATGCTTATTGGATGGTTCTCATCTACGTTGCTGGGCACTCTACATAAACATGTAGGTTCCTGCAATGCTTTCAAGAATCTGGAGTGCATCGTTAGTCGGTATTGATGCCCTAAAAGTCGGTGTGGAGGTGGACCTTTCGGGTGGCTTACCCGGCGTTGTTGTGGTCGGTTTACCCGATACGGCTGTGCAAGAATCACGGGAGCGGGTCAAGGCAGCACTGAAAAACGCTGGATTTCCCTTCCCCATGCGCAAAGTGGTCGTAAATCTTACCCCTGCGGATGTGCGCAAAGAAGGACCCATCTACGACTTACCCATTGCCATTGGTATTCTGGCAGCAGCGGATATCGTCAGCCAGGAGAGCTTAAACGATTACCTGCTGCTGGGAGAATTATCCCTAGATAAGTGAACGATGTCAGGTTCATGCTGCGTTCTCCTTATCTGATTGGGGTTTCTGCTGTTGCTGTCCTTGCTGCTGCTTTGCTCGATGACGCCTACTTGCGTCCTCATAAACTTGAGCTGGGGTCCTGCGAATTAGAACTCGATACCAACCTAAGCCTTTGTTCCAAATCCTCGAACAAAGGCTAGAATGGGGACAGATTCGAATCGGTATGTTACTCATTTAGTAAGGCCTTCCTCTGCTAAGTGGTGGCCCTATTTCGGAAAAACTCACATCCTCGTGCTCGGCAAAAGTTAGAGGGGTGTGGGTTTTTCTGTTTTTAGGGCATCCAGTCACAAAAACCAGACTGGATATTTCAAAACTACTGTAAATAAAGGGTTTCAGACGGGCAAAAACGAAAGTGTATATCTATTGCGAAGTAATGTTAAGCAGCTTTCTCAGAAACGCCACCATGTTTGCTCATGGGACTAGACACACCATTTTTCCACTCAAATCCTTGAATTCCATGCCGTTGAGAGCTTACATACTTGTTGACTAATAGCCATTGCTTACCCTCGATAATCCCTAGCTCTCTCATATACGTTTTGAGCCGCCTGTTCTTTTTTTGAATGTCTTGCGCTGCACCAAGACATAGCGGATACAACCAGTAATACTGCATGTTCCAATCCTGTTTTGGATTGAGATATTTATCCGCGTTGTTCAGCTGCAATCGCTGAGCTTTTGTGAGCTTACGGGTGTTTAAGAGTTCCTCACGTTTCCGCAGCAATTTATCAGTCTTTCTACCTTCCGAAGGTGTCCATCGGAAGTACGCTTCGAAGACAGGGGCGCAAGCTAACACGCTTTCCTGATGGATGCACAGTAATAAAGCTACACCTGGAGTAGCGAATAACTCGCCAAACTGTTCAACGATGTCAGGTTTCAGAACTGCGATCAGTCGTTGATGAATATCATTCCATTCAAGCTGAATCACCTTATAGAACTGAAGCCAACGATCCCGTTGATTCAGGAGGTCCTCCTTTAAGGGCTCGGGTAGGTCCTCACTAAAACGATGTGCTTGCCCAGTGAAGTATTGGTTCAAACTGTGACCTAACTCTCGATAATGCTGACGAATTTTCAACACCCATTCTTGCTGTCCCTCGGTAGTGCATTGTTTTAGAACATCCCAGGAGGGAAGATCGCTCAGCAGGGTTAATACGTCATCCCGCTCTTTTGGGCTAAGGACTACATTATTCATAGTCGTTCTCCTTCAACTACGGAGATAGTAATGTGAGTCATTGAAATCTCTCTATTGTTGG